>JBKPBA010000390.1:0-11187 GCA_046726675.1 Chloroflexota bacterium | reverse complement strand
CCGAGCGGTAATACCTGGCGCGAGTGTACGATCTTACGCATCTTAGGCGACAGGCGCATTACCGGTGAGAATGCCGAAGTGTTTATTAACAAAGCCAAACGGTACAAAACTCACCATGATACCGTACCTGTGCCAGACGGCACCTACCCACAGATCATATCCACGGAACTGTTTGAGACGATACAGCGCCGCATGGCATTAAATAAAGCCAGCGCATCGAGAGCTAGTAAGAATCCCGAAGAATTTCTTTTACGCGCCGGTTACGTCCGCTGTTCTAAATGCGGCTGGGGAATGGGTGCGAAAACAGATAAACGGCATGACACCTACATCTACCGTTGCCGCAAGCACGGCTCGATTATCTCGAAAGCGTTGGATGCCGTTATATGGTCGAAGGTTGAAGAATTGGCCGACCACGTCACGTTAATCGAGCAAGCTATTGCCCTGGCAACGCAGGATAAGAAGCTGGAACGGGATGCTACCGCGATAGACAATAGTATTAAGAAATGGCAGAAAAAGGCCTCGAATTACTTAGAAGATTTGAAGGATGATACATTAACCGGCGAAAGCCGTGCCGGTATCCGCAGTCTGTTAAATGAAGCCAATATGATGGTCAAGAAACTACAAGGGGAGAAAGCGCAGATACAGGCTGGTTTACTGGACAAAGAGCGTGAGCAAGCTGCTTACCAGGAAATACTAGCGTGGTGCAAAGAAGTGAAAGAAGCGCGGGGTGAACTGAGCTATACGCGTAAACGGGACTTTTTAGATATGTTAGGGGTTGTCGTAACCATCTCATATCCTACCAGGCCGAATGAAGGTGCAAGCTATGATATGCGCGTCCGGCTGCCTGCCCTGCAAGCTCTCATTAGATTACCTGAGCCGGAACCTTGTGACGCGTACACGGTCGTATAGAAATGCGGGTGAGAGATGGCAATAGCTTTCAGGCCGCCACGCTGCTGAATGGCTACTACCGTCTCGCCATCCAGGTAGCTAATACAATCCCACAACACATTGCCCTGAGCTGTCTGGAGCAGCAGGGCGCGTTGCCCGATAGCAAAAGAGGGCTCCGTACCTATACCGGTGAGATGCGGTTCGTATTCTTTGAATACATTATGAAAATTGCCTGCCTGCATAGCAGCAAGCGTTGTCCACTTCTGTCCCTCATACCCAATGTACTGGCGTTTATCGGCACAAATCGTGCATGCCTGAGAGGGTGTTTCGCTTTGAGCAAATTGGGTTCCACACGTGGTACAAATCCAGTAGTCCATCTGGTCTGCCTCCTCTTCTGTTTTCGCCGATTACATTTTGTCCAAACGGTCTCTATGTACAAACAGTATACACCTGAAAGCACTTGCTCGACTTCGACCAGAAGGACAGTACATGCAGGCTTGCAGGCTTGTAGGTAATCACCAGATAGGCCATCTAGACCGCAAGAAGACTCTATGATAGACTTGCCCATATTAGGAACAAACTCAATCGCTGCGGATTTTTCAGTCATGCCAGGCATCCACACGAAGAGACCTTGATTATCTTGTGTGCTGGCTCGCCCCTTGACGTGCCTGTATTCTCTGTACGATCTCCACTCCCCCGAAAGTTATCATCAGCAGAGGCAAGACGATATCTGCGAGCTGCACCAGAGCCACTGGCAGGTCAACGGTCAGCAGATGAAGGACCTGGGAGGTGAGTCTTTCGACAAGTATCGCTGGCAGAAAAAGCACGCCAAGAATGGTCAGCCCGACTACCCCAATCATTCCCAGCCATTTCGGCTGCCATGCCAGGATCAGGAGCACGACCACGATGAGACACAGGTACAACGGAGGAGAAAGTGCGGTCCCATTGCCCGCGAGAAAGTCCTGCAGGGCTGGCTTGCCACTGGTGATAAACGTCACACTGGGCAGGTTTTCCTTGACCGCGAGCGCTGTGCCGATCCCTGCATTGACCAGGTACAAGATCGAAGTGACAACAAGACCCATCTTCGCATTCAGTCTCGTTTTTGCCCTGCTCGTATTCATGCTGGCTCCCTCCTTATTACATTAAACTACTAGCATGGGATCGTTTCGCAACCGCCGCACCCTCTAAGACGATTCTGACCACACTGGCCAGCAAATTGACCACAATAAAGAAGAACAGGTAGCTGAGGAGCCGCCAGACTAACGCGAGGCGATGATCCTGCGTCAGAAAGGCTCGACGCGCTGCAATTTGCATAGGATGAGCTTCCTTTCTCCGATCGGTACGAAAAGCATGATGAAGAGTCAAAGAAAGAGCAGAGGATAAAAACCGGTCACAGCCATAGTAAAGAAGGCGGCGATACGTAAAGCCCGCGATTCCTCTGAGCTGACGATAGGTGTACCGTTTGAGTGAGAGATAACTGACATGCTTGCTCCTCCTGACAGAGTAGCCTGGTTTAGGCGAAACGTTACATCGACAAAACTGCTCTTTACACAGGTTACGTGAGACCTGGGCTTGGGGACGGAGTCCCCGGGGACGTCTGCGCGCCTTTGCGTCGGAGCACGCGGATGGCCAGCACGGCTCTGAGGACGGCAGTGAGCAGCAAGAGGGCGCAGATGGCGAGGATCCAAGAGCCTAGATCAGGCCAGACGATTAAGATCCAATACCACGACGTCGCGCCCAACAAACTGGTGAACAGCGGGACGCCCAGCAAGATGGCCACCGGCAAGGCAACATCCCAGGTGAGTCGCAGGCCAAGACGGAGGAATTGGGGCCGCCGTTGCTGGCGTTGCTCGAACTTTCTGGACCAGCGTCGCAAGCGCAGGAGCGGCCAGAGCGCCAGGGCGGAGAGCACGACGAGGACTCCATCGAGGATGAGGTAGAACGTGGTCAGGCTCGTGGAAGCCTGGGAGGTCTGCCCCGCCAGCAGGCGTGTGACTCCGGCATCCAGAGAATCGAGGCCAGGGGGAATCACGCTGTTGGCATTCACCAGCAGGATCGCGCCCCAGTGGGTCTGCGGCTCGATGAGCAGCAGCGCATGGAAATGGGTGATGTTCCCACCGTGCCAGATGGCAGGCACCCCAGCAAGTGGTCCATTGACCCAGCCCATGCCATACGAGCCACTTCCCCCTTCTCGTGGAACCGCAGGTGCATGCATGGTCGCTATCCCTGCTGACGAGAGGACGGAAGTCGACCCAAAGCGTCCCCCGTTCATCTGGGCGACGAGGTAGTGGGTCATATCCTGGACACTGGAGATCAGGCCGCCTGCAGGAACCTGAGACACAGGGTAGAAATCAAACGGGGTGGGCACCCCAAAGATCCAGCGATGGCCCTGGGCCAACCCGTCGCGCCTGGCCTCTTGCTCGGAGGCGAAACTGTCGTGCATCTGGAGCGGAGCAAAGATGTGCTGCTGCACGTAGGTAGCGTAGGACTGCCCCGAGACCGTTTGCACGATGAGTCCGAGCACGTCGTAATTGGTGCTGCAATAGTCAGGGCGACTGCCGACCGGTCGGTCGAGGCTGAGCGTGGCGAGACTGCGCACATACTGCTCTAAGCTTATCGTGACCTGGTCCGCCCTGCAGGGATACCCCGACGACGGGATCCCGCTAGTATGGTACAGGAGGTGGCGCAGGGTGATGCGGGCCGAGGCGACCGGATCGGCGACACGGAACCAGGGCAGATAGCGCTGCACCGGCGCATCCAGCTCGATCTTGCCCGCCTCGACCAGTTGCGTGATTGCCAGCGCCGTGAAGGATTTGCTCACCGAGGCGAGAATGAACGGGGTTTGTGGGGTGACCGCTGGCCCGCTCTGGTCGGCAGATCCGAAGCCGCGCAGATGCACCATCTGATCGTTGTGGACCAGGCCCAGGGCCACACCAGGAATGTGATTGGCCTGCATCTGTTCACTGATATACGCATCGAGGCTGGCAATGTCTGGCTCGTTTGAACGTGTTGTCGCCGCGACAGGGAACGCTGTAGACGCCAGTGTCATGAGCGCGAGCAGGCAGGCCAGGACACCACCGAGAATGGTTCGGGAGAGATTCGTTTTCATATGTGCTTCCTTCTCTGCCATCTGCTGGCAGCATACTGCATTCTGCACTATGGGCAAGAGCGAGGAGACCGTCTTGCTTCCCTGTTGGGTCGCTCATTGTCTTCGAGCAGTCTTCCACCACCAGGCAGGACAAACGACGGCCTCTGTTTCGGAGGCGCGCCTGCAGGAGCCGCGCCTCCACTCTACACCTTCAAACGTTGGCCGCAGGCGTCTCGGCTGACTGCACTACGCGATCCGGTTTGTACGAGAGACGGCCTTTCGTCAAGACGAGCAGCAACACTGCTGCGACGAGAGGGAAGAGGAGGGCTGCCCCCAGGCCGTAGCCTGCGATTTGAGATGCGGACAGCAAATGCGTGATGTAGTCGCTTCCACTATTGCTGGCATCCAACGCCGCGTGCAAGAGGATCGCGATCAAGATACTGCCTTTCGTGTTGTTGAAGACCCAGGTCATGATGATCCTCGTCAGGACTGCTACAATGATCATGAGCCCCATCTGTACGACCATGGTGATCGCCCCGACTTTCTGATCAAAAATCTGCCCCGGGACAAAGAAGAGACGCTGCGTCAAAAAGGCCCGAAGGATGTGTCGCTTGGTTTCAGTCTGCATCGCCTTGGCCTCCCTGCTCATGCGCTCCGTCGGGGGGAACCTGATTGACTGCCAGCAGCGGCAACCCCAGGTCGCGCACCTTCATCAACACCCCATGCAGTGCGGCCTGATCTGCAAGCGCACCAGACAGAAGGGCTTCACCATGCGGGAGATTGGTGATGGTGAGTCCATCGAACCAGGCCGACCAGCACGAATCGAGGTGGCCTTTGACACGAATTTCGTACACGCTCATAACTTTTCCTTTCAAGTGCCGCTCCTCATTGGCACGTCGTGGTATCTGTGCGGAGTATAGCTGAAGAAGGGGTTAAAATGCAGTGTACCAAAGTCGTAGCTGAGGGGTTGATTTTTTTGCGCGAGGAGCAGGTGCAGGCGTTACACCAACTGGAGTGCTCGCGCTCTAGCAATCGCTTGCGTCCGGCTCTGCACCCCCAGTTTGCCACAAATATTCGAGACGTGCTTCTTCACCGTGCCCAGACTCACCACCAGGCGGTGGGCGATCTCGCGGTTGGACGCCCCGGTACTCAGCAGGTGCAGCACCTCACGCTCCCGCTCGGTCAGCGGTTCCGCCAGCATAAGGCGAGCAGAGACAGCAGGAGCAGGGGCTGAGACGTGCTGTTCTCCAAAGACGGCCAGCAGCGTGGCGACATAGTCACGCATGATGCAACGCGCCTGAGCCTGGCGGAGCAAGGTGCGCATCGGCACC
Source organism: Chloroflexota bacterium (assembly GCA_046726675.1). Classification (GTDB taxonomy): domain Bacteria; phylum Chloroflexota; class Ktedonobacteria; order Ktedonobacterales; family Ktedonobacteraceae; genus DATMNR01. The sequence continues at coordinate 5,880 of JBKPBA010000390.1, read as the reverse complement.
CCTTCATCGACGAAGAGGCGGATGTACCCCTCTGGCTCGGCACGCGTGAGGGCGAGTTCCAGGGTGGTGAGAGCCCCGATTCGGTCGCCGCGCGCCTGCAGAGCCAACGCACGCAGCACGAGGATTTCGAGCGCACTTCCTAGACGTGCTTTCGTTTCGGCATCCTTCAAGAGGCGATCCAGCAAGCCAAGGGCCTCTTGGAGGAAAGGACGAGCCAGGTCATCTCGTCCCTGCGCAATGCGCACGCGTGCCAGGGCCAGGTACTCCTGCTCACGGGGATAGCTCAGGTCCTCATCGGCGAGGGACAGGCCGCTCCCATCAGCCCAGCGAAGAGCTGCTGCCAGGTTGGCTTGCGCCAGCTCTACTTGTGCCCGCACTGCCCCTCCTCGTGCCAACAGCTGTGGGACGAAGTGACGCAGGTGAGCCAGGTTCGTAAAGGCGTCCAGCGTCGCCAGCGCACGGCTGTACTCTCCACGTGCCTGCTGCAGGCGAGCCAGGGCGATGTAGCCCAACGTCACCTCGTCGGCGAAGACCGTCAGGGTCCCCTGGACCAGGTCCAGGCCATTCACCAGGTGGCGTTCGGCGGCATCCAGCTCGTTCCACTCGCGCAGCAGATCGCCCAGACCGAAATAGTAGGCCGGACTGCCGAGCAGGGACTGCAATCCCCCCTGCCCTGGGAGCACCCGCACCGCTTCTCCATAGGTGCTGGCGGCCCGGCGCAGGTGTCCTTGGAGCCCTTGCAACCGGGCCAGGCAGGTGATACTTTGCAGGAGCGCGAACAGGTCGTCTGAAGCACGTAAAGAGGCCACGGTGGCCACAGCCACGTGCTCGGCGGCGAGCGTGACATCTCCGCTCACCAGGTAGCCGGAGGCCACCCCCACCAGAGCGGGCAGACGAAACCGATCTTCTGTCTCAGGCAACAGCTCTAGCGCTTGGCGTATGAGTGCCAGCGCGCGTGCCAGATCCCCATAGCAACGGAGGAGGTTTGCACGGATGATGGCGATTTGGCCCTGAATCACGCGGTCCTGGTCGGTGGGCATAGTGATCTGTAGCCTCCGTTCGATCTCGTGCAGCCGGGTCTCGGCAGCCTCCACTTGATTCGTGAACAGCAGCATGACGGCCGAGTAGAGACTGAGGCGTGCGTGACTGCGTATCACCGCCTCAGGCAGCGCATTGAGCCAGCCCAGCATCGTGTGGACCTGGCCCCGTAGCGCGAAGGAGATCCCATGGTGTTCGATCAAGCGGGTCGCTCGCTCAAGATCAGGGGCCGCCAACGCATGCTGTATGGCTTCAACAAGCATCTCGTGCTGCTCGTACCAGGCGCTGGCACGACGATGCAGTTCGGCCACCAACGAGGCCTCTCCCTGCTGTAGGCGGCTCCTGAGAACCTCGGCAAACAGGTGGTGATAGCGGTACCAGCCGCGCTCCTCGTCCAGCACGACCACAAACAGGTTCGCCCGGTCGAGGGCTTCCAGCATCGCCTGACTCCTCTCCTGGCCAGTGACCGCATCACAGAGCGCACCACTAAGGCGCTCCAGGATCGAGGTGTGCAGCAGAAACGTCTGCACGGCGGCGGGCTGCCGCGAGAGCACCTCCTCGCTGAGGTAATCCAGCACGAAGCGATGACTGCCGGTAAAGGCGGCCAGAAACGTGGAGGCATCGGTCCCGCCCTGCAGCGAGAGCGCGGCGAGTTGCAAGCCGACCACCCATCCTTCTGTACGACGCTCGAGGGCAGCAATGGTTTCGGAAGGAAGGTCGAGTTCCATCACCTCACACAGAAACGCGCTGACTTCAGCGGTCGCAAAGCGCAGATCGGCAGCACGCACCTCGGTGAGCTGTCCGCGGGCCCGCAGCCCTGCAAGCAGGAGCGGTGGATCGGCACGCGTGGCAATGATGAGATGCATGTGGGATGGCAGGTACCCAAGCAGGAAGATCAGGGCACGGTGGATGGCCTCGGCACTGATGACGTGATAGTCATCCAGCACCAGGGCGAAGTCTCTCGCCGCACTGCCGCTGAGGTCGTTGATCACCAGGGCCATGACGCGCTCTGGTGGCGCGGGGCGTGGGGCTTGCAGCAAAGGAAGCACGGCGGTTCCCATGTGTGGATCAAGCCTCTGCAAGGCGGCGATCAGGTAGGTGATGAAACGCACCGGGTCGTTATCCTCGGGATCCAGCGACAGCCAGGCGGCAGGGGTTCCGCTCTCAGCCACCCATTGAGCCACCAGCGTGGTTTTGCCGAAGCCTGGCGGGGCGGAGACGAGGGTGAGCGCACACTCCATCCCCTGTTGGAGTCGCTTGACGAGGCGAGCGCGACGGATGAACGGTTCACGCAGACGCGGCACGTGGAGTTTGGTCGCCAGCAGGGAGTAAAGCGGTTCGCGCTGCGTCCGCAGTGGTGCTGGAGGGAAGTCAGCCTCTCCAGCAGGGACAGGTGAGGCGCTGACGGGACCAGCGGCGAGGTCCTGAGCCACGGCTTGTAAGCGCGCAAGTGTGACGGTCTCCGACTTGCCCAGGTAGCGAGAGGAGAGCTTGCCGTGCTGTTTGCGATAGGCTTTCCAGTACCAGCCGCCACGCTTATGGCCTGACCGCTCGCGGCGGGCTGTAAAGGTCCCACAGTTACCGACAAAGGCGAAGCTCGAAGCCGTCTCCAGCCAGCTATACCAGGCGGCAGTGCCAACGGCGAGCGCCTGGGCGTCCCCATCCTGCTGATAGACCAACGTGTCACCCTGTACGATGGGAGTCACTGCTGATTCCTCTCTGCTGTCAAACAGCCTCTCTCAAAGACCCGGTTACCGGACATGCGAACGGTTTCCTACCAGTATAGCACAGCCTATGAGATGTCCGGTAACTGCACTCCAGTGAAAGGAGAAGATGTGGGTATGCAGTCCTGGAGGGAAAAGAGAGCAGAGTGCTTTCCTGCACATGTTCGTCTAAAAGCTATGTGACAAATCTGGTGACCTGGGCCGCCTCCTTTAGCCATACAAGGACTACCACATCGAATCCTTTCCGATCAATAGTCGCATCAAGCACAACCCGCAATCCTGGCTTTGGGATGTGCTGGCGAATAGCATCAGCCTGTGATGCGGCACAGAACAGAGCCAGTCGTCTTCCCTGCTTTAAGACTCGATACAGTTCATGAAGAGCTTCAATCACGATAGGAGTGGCTTCCTCATGATATGGAGGCTCAGTGGCAATCGCATCAAAAGTTTCATCAGGAAATGGCAAGTGACGAGCATCTGCGACGAGATGACGTGCTCCAAGATGTGTGAGTCCATATTGCAGGACAGGATCCCAATCAGTACTCATCACCTCGTAGTTACTGGCAAGTGCCTCGATGACCAGTCCTCCGGCTCCTGCAAACGGGTCAAGAAAGAGACTTCCTGGTTCAACGGCAACCAGATTCACCAGCAAACGAGCGTCAAGGACAGACAGTCCACGCCGGCTGAAGTCTCCTCCATCACCACGGTAGCCTGTCACTGGACGTACGTTTCCTGCAGAGGTTTCAAGCAAAAAGGTTCGCCGATCAGGTGCTCCTTCACGTATAGCCTCAGCATCCTCCTCAAAGAGACGATGTCGTCGATACCACCGATGACGCCAGTAGAGTACGGATTTATCCAGCACGTTATTCTTCGGAATTCTTCGCATATGTTTGGAACGCCTTAGCGGTTCTGGGACAGGCTCCAGCCAATCTACTGCTGCCGTGTAGCCTAAGCGGGGCAAACGTACACGAGCAGCTTCGAGATTTTCAGAGGGAAGAAAGATCCAGAAGAGCCCTCCTTGCTCAGAAAGTGGCCCCTTCTCAGAAGCTCTCGCATGCAGATCTCTAAGCAAAGAAAGCGCCTCAGCAAGAGCAGAGGTACGTGCTTTCTGCCGTGCAGGCCAGAGATAGAAGACTAAAAGGGTTTCGTCCAAATGTTCCCTCTTTCGTTTTCGATATATCATTGCTCTGCTCTTTTCACGGAGTCTTAGGACCCACCTTGCCACGTACATCATTCCTCCAATTGATCTGCTATAAGTTGCGCCAAATGCAAAACACGGACTTTCCGCCGACCAGCATCAACTCCTCCACGCAGATGCATCAGACATCCAGGGTTATCTGCCACAATTACCGTCGCTCCGGTACTCTCCGCATTATTCAGTTTATTGTTCATGATGCGTTCCGACACCTCAGCATGCTCAATCGAAGTCGCACCTCCGAATCCACAACACAAATCTGATTGTGGCATTTCACGTAACTCCAACCCCAACACATCCTGAATGATATGACGCGCCTCTGACCGCAATCCAAGACAATTGATCGACTGGCAAGAATCGTGATACGTCACTATAACATCGTTGCTTTTGCTTTTCCGAACAGGAAGTTTCGTTCCCCTTGCTAGCAAAACATGATCCACAAAGCTCGCAAAATCCATCACTTTTTCGGCCAACGCCTGTGCTCGTCGAAGCCACCCTTGTTGCTGTAGATCCCCGAAAAGCCTGGCATAGTCCTGCGTCAATGTCACTACACAACTCGTCGTAGCGCCGACAATGTAGTCCGCTTTGCTTTCCTCTAACGCTTGCTCCAGCATCGTAATGGTCTGTCGTGCCATTCTCATACAATCTGCACGATCACCAGAATTGAGAGCAATGAGACCGCAACAATTTTGTTGCTGTGGGAATATCACCTGGACACCACAGGCACTCAACACTTGAATGGCAGCCTCACCCATTTCAGGGAAAAGACGATCTATCATACATCCCGCGAAGTAGCAGACGGTTATGCCAGGATGTTTCGCATCGACTTTGCTTGATGTACCCCCCGAAGACGTTAACAACTGTCCTTTTACCCTGTCGCGCAGCGGCTTTGCCGCGAAGGCAGGAAGGCTGCGCCAGCGTGCGAGATTCGCAATCGCGCTTACTCCAGGGAGCCTGCCAAGTAGACCCAGGCTACGAGTACGAATGTAGTTGCTGCCTCGTGTCAGTGGCAATTGGGCAAAGCTGCAAAATCGTACCGCCAGGTCGAACAGGTGTGGCCGTGCCATCGCTCCAAAAATCACCTTCTTCAGCCACGGCAACCCTTTCGCTTCCACCACGCGACTGCGCACATTCAGGATCAGGTTCGGCAGCGGTATTTCGACAGGGCAAACCGTTTCGCAGGCGTTACAGCTTACACACAGACTCTGCGGTCCCGCATCTGCTTCAAGTCCGTGGTGGAAAGGCGTTACAACTAGGCCAATTGCGCCACTGTAGATATAGCCGAAGACGTGACCTCCGACTTGCTGGTAGGGAGGACAGATGTTGGCACAGGCCGCGCAGCGTATGCAGCGCAGAGCCTCTTTAAAATGCGGATCAGCTCTCATCTCGCTGCGGCCATTATCGACAAGCACAATGTGCATCTCTTTGTCCGTCGTCGCGGGACCAGTGATAAAAGTCGTATAGCTCGTAATTTGCTGGGCAGTGGCGCTGCGTGCAAGCAAACGTAACTGCGTCATAGCCTCGGCAAACGTGCCGATCAATTTATCATAGCCAGCCATCACGACATGGACAGGTGGCAGCGAAGTGACGAGACGACCGTTCCCCTCATTAGTGAGCATCATCACCGTGCCACTTTCAGCAATCAGCGCATTCGCCCCACTGATCCCCATACCGGCGTTCAGAAATGCTTTACGGTGCTCCACCCGGATCACCGCAACCTGTTCGGCCACATTTTCGCGCGCAATCTCACGGCCAAGTGTTGCCGTGAGCAAGCTCCCCACTTGTTGGCGCGTCTTATGCACAATGGGCATCACCATATGCGAGGGACGTTCGTGTGCGAGTTGGGCCACCCATTCACCAAGGTCGGTTTCAACAGGAGTGATTCCGCGTTCCTCCAAATATGCATTTAACTCGGTTTCTTCGCTT
>JBKPBA010000389.1:0-19493 GCA_046726675.1 Chloroflexota bacterium | reverse complement strand
CGTCGCTTGATGGGTCGTCATGTGAACAAACTTGGCTTCAACATTATTGCCTGGGCGACAGCTATTGTGATTACCATTTTGGTTGTACTATTGCTGCTAAGTACGATTTTCAATATTACGCTCTAAGCAAGTAAAAACCCTCTGAAAATTCTGAATGCAACATGACATAAAGTACTATTCTAAAGTAGAAACAATTTACAAGCGTTTTACATAGGGGGATTCGTTGATAAATAGGAATTCAAAAGGATGGTCTATGATGCTGAAGAACAACACGTTTGAGAAGTGGATCGGAATGTCACTGGGAAACTACCGCTTAGAACAGTTCATTGAGCAAAGTAATTGGGGGCCTGTCTTTCTTGCACGCACCAATGCGACCTCAACTGGCTATTTACTGCGTTTTCTTATTGGACCAGCGAACCACTCCTCAAAGGAGCACGAGTTATATCTAGAACGTTTTCAGTATCAGGCAAGCCAGATTGCAACTCTGCAACATCCCAACATCCTTCCGCTAATTGATTATGGTGTCTATCGTGGTCTACCTTACCTGGTCTCACCTCAGATGCCGATGCGGTCTTTGCTCAGCCGCCTTGACAAAAGTGGTCCACTAGATGTCTTCACTATTGGTCGCTACCTGGATCAGATTGCCACCGCGCTGGAATATGGACACGAGCATGCAGTCTTACATGAAAGCCTTTCGGTAGATTGTATTTTCATCAGGCTTGACGGTCAGTTGGTTGTGGCTGACTTTGGTGTAAGAAAGCTATTGGAGCCGGATCGAAAAGATACTGAGCAGAACTTGATTAAAGGTATGAGCAATGTATATGCCCCCGAGCAACTGCTTGGTAAGCCAGGCAGCCCAGCTACTGATGTGTATGCACTTGGAGCAGTGCTCTACCATCTGCTGACCGGTACTCCAGTGTTTGTTGGTAGCACATATGAAGAGCTGGCTCAACAGCATTTGTACGCCTCCGTGCCACCCTTGAGCCGGTGGCGAAATGATTTACCAGCAGGGCTATATAGCATTATTGCTCGTGCGCTGGCTAAGGACCCGGTACAACGATTCCATCAACCAGGGATGCTTGCCAATGCCTATCACCGGATAGTAGCTCCCAACAATAAGATCCGCATGCCGTTTATTGTCTCCACAACACCTATTTCAGACATGACACTCACCGAACGAGCATGGAGTCCCAACGGGTCAGCGCCTCTCGATCAAATGAATGGTCAATCGCGTTCGACGAACCAGGCGCATATCCCACACTCACTGCATGGCTTTGTAGATGATGATGCTTCGAGCCTCGGTCCACGGCCCGAATTAATGCGTCGATTTCAACGTAAAAAGCTACCGTATACTGCACTGATTGTGGGATTGATGCTGCTACTGGTGATCGTCAGCGGGCTAATCGGGGCTGTGCTGCTCTCGCAGAGAGGAAGCGCGACATCGAGCGCTGGTGGGCAAGTGACGTTTTTTACGAGCCAGAATGGGCCAGGTGGGCAGACCGATGCTCTCAACATTGTGGTTCATAGTCTGAATATCCCTCCTGCTGGCTCCGAATATGCTGCCTGGCTCATCAATCGGGATACTGAGCAGGTCATGGCCTTAGGAACATTGAAGGTAAATAATCAGACAGGATCACTAGTTTATCCAGGAACAAACGGCAATCTGCTTGCTCCTGGAGATAAACTGGAAATTACCCAGGAACAGGGAACAGTTGTGGCTCCTGCTGGTAAAGTGATCCTTTCAGGCACATTCCCCGTCAAAGCCTTTGCGCATGTCGTGCATTTGCTTGTCGGCTATCCTGAGACACCGGGCAAGATTGGATTACTGGTAGGTGTTCGAGAGCAGACTCACCTTTTGGACATCCAGTCAGCGGTTTTGCAGAGCGTTGCGACTAGTCAGAATACAGTTGCGATTAGCTGTGTAGCTCAAAGTATGCTTGATATTATCGAAGGGAAACATGGCTCACACTACCAGCAGTTAGATGGGGTATGCAACCTCCAGAATGTAACGACAATTGGGGATGGCTTTGGCCTGCTGGGTAAAGAAGGCTATCTGATTGGTTCAACAGAACATGCTGATTTTGCGATCAGCCAGCCTGACGCTACGGGCGCTATGCACGTACATGCAACACTGATGGATGTCGCTCTCTCAAATATCACCGGGTGGGTGACGACAATTGACCAGGATACATTACTTCTGCGCACTCATCCCACGGATGTATCGAAGGTAGAAGAGATCGTGAGACTTGCCGATTACGCATATCATGGGGTTGACGCGAATGGTGATGGTCAGATTGACCCGGTCGCAGGGGAAGCGGGAGCCATAACTGCATTTCGGCAAGGGCAGTTGATGGCAACGTTATCTCTCAGTTCCAGGCAATAATAATAGTTAGCTTGAAAGCGAGAGGAATGTGATGTGCTAAAGAGGAGCAGTAGGGAGAAAAGTGTCTTACTCGCTGGTGGTCTGTACAAGAAGTTCAAGGAGTTCCTCTTCAAGTTGTTGCCAGACCAACAGTTCTGATTGCTCAATATCAATTGTTTGCTGATTGCGTCCGACTTCAAGCAGAACCGATGAAAGACGCCGCCGGAAATTTAAAGCTTTTGACTGTTGCGCTTTACGTTCAGGCATAATCATGAGCTGGATATCTTGTGGATCAAAGAAATCCTCTGGTTCAAATGCCAGAGTCATAAGTTTGGCGTATTGTTCAATGAGATTCTGGCGAAACAGTAAAAAATAATTGGCCTGTGTACTTGAAGCAACCAGGCATCCTGCGATACGGTATTCGAACCAAATTGGGGAAACCACTGCGGATTCCTCCCATTCTTCCCATCGAATAGGGTAAAATCCTAATCGGTCAATGCGATTCTCAGCATTGAAAGTTCTGCCTTTTGTAATTGCATAGCCTGCGAGTGATTCTATTCCCAGAAAAAGTGCCTCACGTGTTAGTGTGGATTGCCATGGTGGTGTTCCGCGCCCTGCTACCTCGCGCATGCTTCGAACTTTCCCATCGCGCGATGGAGGCATACATTGGGCCACGGTAATAGCCATGCCCAAACTATTTGGGTCGAGTTGACCAAGTGCCTGATTTAATACCAGGTTACAAACCGTCCAGAATCGCTGAGATCTTCTCGTAGTTATAAATGCATCTAATACATGAGAGTAGAACGCTGCGGGAATTGTTGTAAGCGGATCCTCTTGATCGAGTACTTTTGAATCTGCTTCAAATTCTGGAAACTCTAATTGGATGAGTTGGAGTAACTCTTTACGCTGTTGTGGTAATGCTCTGAGCAGTTCACGAAGATTCTGAGGTCGCGGATTTGTCTCGTTGGCAGCCCATCTGATTAACGTGGCAGGATTTATGCCCAATGCAGTAGCAATTCGCTGCCGTTCGTGGACATCCCCAATGATTTTTCCTAATAGTTCCCGCCAGGATATTGACCGATCCATCACTTACATTCTTTTCTCAATCAATGCAGAATCCACCAGAAAGAGCATAACATCAAGTGGTGGTAATGTCAATCTAAACGATGCTTCAACGGAATAACATAACCGCAGCTTCTGTTGTACGTAATGTATGGTAAGATATATATAGATTGATATTGTGAAGGAATCAGTCGGAATAGAGGCATGAATGTCCTGGAACCCCAAAGATGATTTTTCTGAATATAATGATAAAACTACTAGTCACATAGATTATTCTGATCCCGCCTACTACCAAAGCGAGAAGGCTAAGACAGCTCGCTCTGCTCAACCTGTACAACCCCTGGATCCATCTACGTTATATCCCACTTATACTTCTGAGTTACCTTCGGACAAGCTTGACTACAATGCAGAGCCAATGACTCCTTATCGTGGTCCATCAAGCATAGAAGGATATACAGAAGATATTGGCGCTGAACAGCGCGAGGCTGCAAAGCGTGGCACTACCGAGGGTGGTAATAAACGTAAAGGGCTTGCAGGCCTTGGCGGTCTTGGAGCTGCGCTGGGTGCATTACTCCTCAAATTTCCTTTACTAGCCTCTGCGCTTAAATTTGGCTGGTTGGGTTTCTCCGCTTTGTTCTCAGTTGCTGTCTACTCATTCATATTTGGCTGGCAGTTTGCAGTAGGATTAGTGCTATTGCTCTTTGTGCATGAGATGGGGCATGCAATCGTGATGAAACTGAAAGGTATACCCATTGGGGGTATGATTTTTATCCCATTACTGGGCGCTGCAGTGATCATGAAACAGATGCCCAAAAATGCTAAAGATGAGGCGGAGGTTGGTATTGCCGGACCTATTGCGGGTGCGATTGCCGCAATGGTCTGTTTAACACTGGCGCGCGAATACCCAAATACGGTATGGGCACCACTGGCCTATTTTGGTTTCTTCATTAACCTGTTCAATCTGATACCTATTGTACCGTTTGACGGTGGGCGAGTTTTGGGAGCGATCGATCGACGCATCTGGATTGTAGGCTTTTTAGGACTGATTGCTTTCCAGATCTGGTCTTGGATCAATGGCAATTTCTCATTCTTCTTGCTTTTGTTCGTCTTGCTGGCCGCAACGCAATTCTGGTCGAGACGCTCTATGCCCAATACGCCTGAAGCCAGGGCTTATTATGATGTCCCGATAGCTGAGCGTATTGTGCTTGGCCTCGCCTACTTTGGGCTTGCTGCTGTGCTTGTGCTAGGGATGACGATTTCTCATGGAATGATTTATTCATTGGGGCAGTAAGTAGTAGGGGCAGTAAGTAGTGCGATGAAGTACCGGGCGACCGCGAGGGTCGCCCCTACATTTCTGGTTCAAGATTTCTCAAATTTGGAGAGCATTCTCTTGATTTATTTGCTTCTCACTTCCACTCCTGCCATCTTTTCGAGAACTTTCAATAGTGATGTATAGTCATCGCGACCATAGCCTTCCGCACGAGCCATTTCGTACATCTGGCGAGTAAGAGCAATCATTGGCGATGGTACTGTGTTTTCAGCAGCAAGGTCGAGGGCAAGACCAAGGTCTTTATAGAGTAGATCGGTCATAAAGCCGGGTTGAAAACTGCCGTTGAAGGCGCGAAGGGGGAACTGGTTGGCGAGCTGCCAACTTGCCCCGGTACTTACGCCAATGATCTTTGCCATTGTGTCAACATCCGCGCCAGCTTTGACGCCAAGCACAAACGACTCGGCTATGGAGGCAGCGATTGCGCCGCACAGCACATTATTCACAAGCTTGATGATTTCCCCTGCGCCATTCGGACCAACGTGAAAAATATTCTCCTTTTTGCCCATAGCCTCCAGGACTGGCCGTGCCTGTTCAAATATTTCCCGCTCACCGCCAACCATAATGGTCAACGTACCATTGACGGCACCTTGTGAGCCACCGCTTACAGGAGCATCAAGCAAGTGAGCGCCATGAATTGATGCTTCCTGCGCTAGTTTGCGGCTAACCGTGGGCGCTATAGTGCTCATGTCAATAATGATCAGTCCTTTGCGTGCTCCTTCGAGTAAGCCGCGCGGCCCGGCCACGACTTCTTCGACCTGTGGAGAGTTTGGTAGCATGGTTATTACTATATCAGAAGCCATGGCGACTGCGCGAGACGATGGAGCTAATTTAGCGCCCGAGTTGAGTACTTCTTGCACCTCTGGTTTTTCTGGATGACGCGCATGAATTGTAACGTGATGGCCTGCTTTGAGCAAATTAAGCGTCATAGGGCGTCCCATGACTCCGATGCCAATAAAACCAACTTGCATAAAGGATAGTCCTTTCTGTATTATTCCATTTCAACGATGACCGAGCCGCCTTTGACAACCTCGCCTTCGTGATAATGTACTCTTCGCACTCTGCCTTCATAGGGTGCAATTATTGAATGTTCCATCTTCATAGCACTTAGGATAACGAGTACCTGCCGATGCTGGACCGCTTCACCATCTCGGACCTGCACTTTAACGATGGTTCCTGCCATTGGAGCAGTGAGCGCTTTTTGCGAATGGGCGATATTCCCACCATGAGCAGTTACATCTACACCTGGTGGTTGGCGTCGTTCAAAACGGTATGTTCGTCCATCGAAAATAACCTGCGTTTCACCCTCAGATGAATGTACATATGTGTGTACTTGCTTTGTTCCCAATCGTAATAGGATAAGATCATTATTGCCAAAGAGACAGAAGATTGGTTCTGCCGGTTGCGCATCGACCTGTACATACCATGTTCCAGATGTTTCTTGCGATGGTGAAATAGCTACCTGGTGTTTTTCACCTTGAAGAGTATAATTAGTGCTTCTTGTTTCGCCGGTCATACGCCATGGGCCAAGCATCTGCCAGGGGTTTGGCAGATTTTGGCCATTTCTTAGAGACTTATCTTCTTTGATCCTGACCACATCAGATATGGCTGCAGCTATTAACGCACGATATAAGCTTTCCTGACCTGAAGTTCCTTGTTCGTGATCAGTTTTTGCTTCTTTTGTCGGCTCATAGCCGAGCAATCCATAATCTTCCAGAAAGCTGGTAAAGGTAAACCCTGCTTGAAATGCAGGGTGTGTTGCAATTGCAAGTAACAACTGAGCATTTGTCTTAACACCAAAGATTGCTTGCTGTTTAAGAGCGGCTTGCAAGCGTTCAATGGCTGTCGTACGATCTTCGCCATAAACAATTAATTTGGCTATCATTGGATCGTAAAACTGGGTGATTTCGTCATTGCTCTCAATACCACTATCTATACGCATACCAGGCCCTTCAGGCTTGACGAAGCACGTCACAGTACCAGTAGAGGGCAGAAAGTTATTTCCGGGATCTTCGGCATAAAGTCTCATTTCGATAGCGTGTCCGCGAGCGCTGATCTTTTCCTGGGTTAAGCTGAGTGGTTGTCCTGCGGCAATTTGAATTTGATGACGTACGAGGTCTATACCAGTGACGAGTTCAGTGACCGGATGCTCTACTTGCAGGCGCGTGTTCATCTCAAGAAAGTAGAATTGCTTATCAGTATCAAGCAAAAATTCAAGCGTACCGGCATTAATGTACCCGGCAGCCCTGGCGATACGTACAGCAGTTGCACCCATTTCGTTCCGTAAAGCTGGGGTTAATGCAACTGAAGGACTCTCTTCGACTATTTTCTGATGACGGCGCTGGATAGAGCATTCACGTTCACCGAGATGAATGAGGTTACCAAATGTGTCACCAAGTACCTGAATCTCAATATGTCGCGGCTGTTGGATCAAGCGTTCGAGAAAGACAGTCGCATCGCCAAAGGAGGCCAGAGCCTCACGCCGCGCACTGGCCAAGTGCTCTTTGAAGTCGGTGACGGCATGTACTATGCGCATACCTTTGCCGCCACCACCAGCGGAGGCTTTTATGAGTAAAGGGAAACCGATGCGTTGGGCTTCGCTGATTAACACAGCATCTTCCTGGCGTTCGCCATCATAACCGGGAATAGTCGGTGCTCCAACAGAATGAGCCAATTGCTTGGCGGCGATCTTTGATCCCATCAGTCGCATCGCTGATGCGGGAGGGCCAATGAAGACAATTCCGGCTTTTTTACACGCCTCAACAAAATCTACATTTTCGGAGAGAAAGCCATACCCGGGGTGAATAGCCTCTGCTCCGCTCTGCCTGGCTACATCAAGGATAGCATTTATATGCAAGTAGCTTTGCGCGGCGGGTGCAGGACCGATGTAATATGCTTCGTCAGCTTCTCGTATATGGCGTGCATTACAATCGGCGGCGGAGTAAATTGCCACGGTTGTTATGCCCATCTCACGGCATGTTGTCATTATGCGGATAGCTATTTCTCCTCGATTGGCTATTAAGACTTTTTTGAACATTGTATGACACCTGATGCGGACGCTGATTATGCTTCATAATTTTTAAATCTGGGCAGCGGAATATGCACGGAGGGCCGATGAATCGGCGGTGGGCGCGATAAATCGACCCCTACAGATGATTGGGTTATTGTGTTAATCCGCATTATCTTTTCTCCAGAAAGGCGCGTAATCTTTCCTGAGCCTCTGCGCTCACTCGCAATGTGGCAATAGTTTCGGCGGCATACGTGCGCACCGAATCGCGATCCATGTGCCCTACATTCAATGCAAGGGCCTTGCAGGCGCGAATGGCTTGCGGCCCGCTACTTAATAACTCGTTAACTGTTTTACCTACGGCAGCATCGAGGTCTTCAGGTTTCGTGACGATATGCACCAGACCAATCTCTTGAGCATGAGTTGAAGTGAATCGTTCACCTGTCACAAACAAAACTCGAGCATGCGTCTCACCGACTTTGTGTACAACATATGGTGAGATGACCGCTGGCGCGATACCCAACTTCACCTCGCTAAAAGCCAGTCGTGCGCCTTCGACCGCAATGACAATGTCGCAGACAGCGAGTAAGCCCAATCCTCCGCCCATGGCAGTACCATTCACACGCGCTACCACAGGGCAAGGAAAGTTGTTGATTGTATCAAAGAGGTCGGCCAGACGAAGCGCGTCGTTCAGGTTTTGTTCTTGTGTAAATACTGCCGATTCTCGCATCATATTCAAATCGGCTCCAGCGCTAAATGAGGGTCCCTCACCTGTCAATACAACAGCATGTAGTTGTGTATCGGTGATCAGATCGGTAAATGCTGTCTGCAAGTCCAGGATAAGCTGTGTGTTAAATGCATTATGTACTTCGGGCCTGCGCATGGTAATAGTGGCAATCTTATCCTGGTGGCTTCTCTCAACAGTGATGTGAGTATATGTTGGCATGATTTGGCTCCTTTACATTCGGAATACTCCAAAGGGTGTATCTGGCATAGGAGCATTTAAGGAAGCAGCAATACCCAGCGCGAGCACATTACGTGTATCCCGAGGGTCAATAATTCCATCATCCCATAGACGAGCGGTGCTGTAATACGGATTACCCTCCTCCTCATACTTATCCAGAATAGGCTGTTTGAAAGCCGCCTCTTCCTCCTCACTCATCGTTTTACCATGCGCAGCCTGCCCCTCTTTGCGCACTGTTGCAAGGACACTTGCAGCTTGTTCACCACCCATTACCGAGATTCGAGCGTTGGGCCACATCCATAACTGTCTTGGAGAATAGGCTCGTCCACACATTCCATAGTTACCTGCACCAAATGAGCCGCCAATAATGACGGTGAAGCGAGGAACGGGCGCATTGGCAACGGCCATCACCATCTTTGCTCCATCTTTTGTAATGCCACGGTTCTCATATTGCCGTCCTACCATAAAGCCAGTAATATTTTGTAAGAAGATCAGAGGAGTTTGACGCTGAGCACAAAGTTCGATGAAATGGGTAGCCTTGAGTGCGCTCTCCGAAAAAAGAATGCCGTTATTAGCGATGATGCCGACTGGATAGCCCATAAGCCGTGCAAAGCCGCATACAAGCGTTGTACCGTAGAGCTCTTTAAATTCGTGAAAGCGACTTCCGTCGACCAGGCGAGCAATTATCTCACGTACATCATAGCTTTTGCGGTTATCTTCTGGGATGATCCCAAGGAGTTCATTGGGATCATAGAGCGGAGGTTCAGGTGTAGTGATGTCCCAGGGGACATATTTGCGTCGATTCAGATGGGAGACAATGCTGCGGCAGATTGCAAGGGCATGTTCATCATTCATAGCATAGTGATCAGTGACTCCGGAGATACGGCAATGAACATCAGCGCCGCCCAAATCTTCGGCGCTTACTTCTTCGCCAGTTGCAGCTTTAACCAGAGGTGGGCCACCCAGGAAAATAGTGCCATTGCCACGCACAATCACCGTTTCATCGCTCATAGCGGGAACATAGGCTCCTCCGGCTGTACATGAACCCATCACTGCTGCAATCTGAGGGATACGCTGGCTGGACATGCGTGCCTGATTGTAGAAGATGCGTCCAAAGTGATCCCGGTCAGGAAAGACATCAGCCTGTAACGGCAGAAATGCACCACCCGAATCGACAAGATAAATGCATGGCAAATGGTTTTGTTCGGCGATTTCTTGAGCACGTAGGTGTTTCTTTACAGTCATTGGGTAGTAGGTGCCACCTTTTACAGTGGCATCGTTAGCAACAATCATGCATTCCTGTCCCTCGACAAGACCGATACCTGTCACGATGCCTGCCGATGGAGCTTCGTTATGATACATGTTCCATGCTGCTAATGGAGAGAATTCCAGAAAAGGTGTATCGGGGTCGCAGAGCAACTGAACACGTTCACGTGCCAGTAATTTATTGCGTTTGCGGTGTTTGGCAATAGCATTTTCTCCTCCCCCCCGCTGCACCATCTGTACTCGTTCAAAAAGCTGGTTTAAAAGTTGCTGGAGATAGTGTGTGTTTTCTTGAAATTCGAGGCTGTTGCGCTCTATACGAGTTTCAATGATACCCATAGTGTTTGTCTATTCCTCTCGACAGCGCTGTCACAGACGCGATACATGGCGTCTCATTATGCTGTTTGCAGCATAGCACCGCATAGGGAGAGCGTCAAGGATTTGTAGTGTGACATCCACACATCATGAGGGGAGCGCAGAGGGCCGTGGTCTTCTGCGCTCCCCTCATGATGTGTGGATGTCAGGTGTTGGATAAGGTCGGATAATAGTTCGGGTTTTGTGTAAAATCGAAGACCTCATAGAAATCACCGATTTGTTTCAAACCATCACGTGGCGGCTCTGCCGGGCCTGTTGAATTACCATTGGCCGCGTCATTGTTTGCTCCTGGAGTCGAAGTATCAAACTGGTGGTTGATACTCGCCAGCGATGGCAATTTAAAACGACGCTCAACGAATTTCAGGATCGAACTGTGTTCGTAGAGCTGTCCCGAGACGTAGCCACGTTTTGCATATGGTGAGATAACTAGCATCGGCACACGCATACCCAGGCCGTAGGCATCTACCTGTGGTGGCGCTACATGGTCGAAGAACCCACCGCCTTCGTCGTAGGTCAGGAAAAGCGCAGAACTTTTCCATGAACTGGAGGACATTAAAGCATTGATTACTTCCGACATCTTTTGCTGTCCCATCTGAATATCTGTATGTGGGTGTTCGCTGATCAATTCCTCTGTAATTAAAAAGGAGACCTGTGGTAAGGTTCCAGCATACAGGTCGGCATGATAATCATCCTCGGTAAACTTGAGACGCTGATCATTCTGCCATTTTTTGAAGAAGGTCAATCCATTGAAAAGTTCCAGCGAGCCTGTGCTCCCCAACCCGAGACCAAGGTTGTAGCACTTCCAGGGCACTTGATGGGCATCCAATACGTCTACAATCGCCGGCCAATTCACGCTCCCAGGCGAAAGGGTGTCTGTGGTGTTACCACCAGCGGTGCCTGACACCAGAGAGAGGCGATTCGGTACCGTCGGGCCAAGTACAGAGCAGAAATAGTTGCCGCATAGCGTAAAGGCATTTGCCACGCTATAGTAGTAGGAAAGGTCCGAACCATCATAGTAGCTGAGCGCGGCCGAGCCATCGGTGGTATAAAAACCATTCATGGCTCCTTTGTTCCATTCGCTGTGAATGGACTGCCAGGTGTGCGAAGGATCGACTCCGATTGGGAAAAGAGAATGTTGAGGAGTGACGGTGCCGCCGTGGCCATCTGGCTGTGAATAGTTCGAAGGGACACCAAAAGCTCCAGCCCGTGGATAATAGCCAAAATAATTGTCGAAAGAGTGATTTTCCTGACAGGCAATCAGGATATGGTTGATGGGGTTGGAGTTGCTTGCATACTTTTCAGCAGTTACTCTGCTGGCGGCAAATATACCCGCATCGATTGAGAGACCAGCGCCTGCAAGTATACCGAGGTTGCGTATCGCTCGACGACGTGATAGACGCATACTGAACCACTGTCGCAGATCCATAAAAATCCTTTCTCCCTACAAAGATAATAATAAAGGGGTTCTGAATTAAAATGAACGCTTGCTTGAAGCATATTCCCCTATATGCATTGCTATGTTGAAATGGCTGTGTTTGGCGGAGCCAAACACAGCCATTTCAACATAGCAACTAAAACCTACTAGCAACGTTGAAATAAACATGATAGAATAGCCTAACTACCATATGACTAATTGCTTGAATAGAGTAAACTAATTATGCGTTACGCCATTTTTTCTGATATACATGCAAATCTGGAAGCACTGGAAGCAGTACTTGCGAAGATTGACGAGCTTGCGCAAGAGGAACCAATTGAGCAAATCTGGTTTCTGGGAGACCTGGTTGGTTATGGACCAGATCCGAATGAGTGTATACTTAAACTGCGTGAACATACAGATGTAATTATCGCTGGCAATCACGACTGGGCCGCTGTAAGCAAAATTGACCTGGAGGACTTTAGCGCGGCAGCACGTATCTCGGCTGAATGGACTGCTGAGCAATTGACTGAGGAGCATCGTACATTTCTGACAAACTTACCAGAGCGTTTGGAAATTGACGAATGCACGCTTGTGCATGGTAGTCCTTATGGTCCTCTGTGGGAGTATTTGACATCTGAAGTGCTGGCAGAACGTAGCTTTCAATACTTCAGCAGTCGATATTGCCTGGTTGGGCATACGCATGTACCTGTAATTTTTCAACAGCCAGATGCATTTTCCAATGCTCCAACGCTTCCCCTTCACAGCGATGAACCGACTACAGCATTCTCAAAGTCAAATGGTATTGAACATCATATAGATGAAAATGATGACGAAACCGCAGAAATGGTAGCAGTACAATCCCCGATACAGCAATCTACACTCTCAGCCACAGTTGCTGGAAATGCCGACAGCGCTTTCAAGGAGCCTGATAGCACCAATCAGATTGAAGTTGAAGAAGAAGCAAACATGGTGGAAGAACATTCTGCTTTACCAGAAGACATTGCTGTCGAGCCAGAGAAAGCAGATTTGGTTGATCCAGTTTATCTTGAAGATACAGGTGGTCAAGACTCGATTGAAAATGATGATGCAGAGCAGGCTACTCGTGAGATCGACCTTGAGCCTATTGCCGCCGGTACAGATGATCAATTGAGTGGTGAAATTGAGGAATTGCTTACGCTTTTAGGACTGAGCCAGAGCATGATCCAGGTAACGAATGAAATGATTACTCCACCAGAGGGTCATTGGGAAGCTCCTGACGGATATCGAGCTATCATCAATCCCGGCGGAGTTGGACAGCCACGCGATGGAGATCCACGAGCGGCTTTTATGATCTACGACACCGAACATGGCTTTGAGTTTTATCGTGTGCCCTATCCATTTGAAAAGACACAGGAGAAGATCATTAAAGCAGGACTGCCGCAATACCTGGCAGTACGCCTGGCATATGGTCGGTAATCCATTATGAAACTGGTTGTCGGTCTAGGTAATCCTGGATCAGAATATGAACACACACGCCATAATGTAGGTTATCGTGTAGTAGATAAGCTCGCATCGAAACTTGGCTGGAAATGGTCAGAACGGCGTAACCGGGCAATGTTGGCAAGTGGCACTATAGGTTTTGAGAAAGTAGTGCTGGCTAAACCGATAACTTTTATGAATCTCAGTGGCCAGGCGGTCGGAGAACTCATGCGCTGGTATAAAATTCAGCCGGAAGATGTGCTGGTTATCTATGATGAGCTTGATTTGCCTGTTGGCAAAGTACGCCTGAAGGCAAGGGGTAGCGCCGCCGGACACAATGGATTGGAAGATATTATTCATCATCTTCACACGAATAACTTCCCACGCTTGCGCATCGGTATTGGGCGTTCTGCAAACAGTCATATCAAGGGTAAAGATTATGTGTTGGGCATACCTACAAATGATGAACGCATACTGCTGGAGATGGGCGAAGATAGGGCAGTTGAAGCTATAGAACTGGTAATCAGACAGGGCATTAGCACAACGATGAACGTTGTCAATGTTGATCCTGAAGAAGCTGCACGTAAAAAGGCTGAGAGAGAGCAATGCCAGAAAGAGCGTCAGGAGCAAGCTCGTCTGAAGCGAGAGGCTAAACTGAAGGCGCAGGAAACGGCCCCGCTCCAGGGCGACCGCAAGGATACGCCCCTACTATATACGACGCCGTCCGAGGGCGGCTCCGAGAGTACATCCTAACTTCACATGACCCCGCCCTATTTGCCGATTAGTCATAATCACACTACGCCCCCTGAACTTCCACATCTGTAATAGTAGCCTGTGGCAAATCGGGCTTCAGGCGTCCTGTCACAGCAAGCCAGATAGCAAAAGCTATCATAGGGATAAGGCCGACCAACCCTACCGGTGCTCCTAGCAATGAGTCTGCCCGTGAAAGGAACAAAATCGCGAAACCTGCCTGGGCATTGATCGCGGCATGAGCCAGCGTGGAAGGCCAGACGCTGCCTGAACGGAATCTCAGCCATGCGAAGATCATGCTTAATGCAACGGTAAAGATGACCATCATCAACACCCCCAACCACAGATGACCTGGATAATTGAAGCCATTCAGTATGATAAGGGGTGCATGCCACAATCCCCAAACAACGCCGGTGATGATCGCTGCCTGGACACCACCAAGCGGAGAAAGGCGCGGCAGCAGGTAGCCCCGCCAGCCGAATTCCTCACCAAAGGTAAAGATCATGTTGAAAGGAATTGCTAGCGTGAACGCGAGTACTGTTTCCGCAAAAATAGTAATCAAAGCAAGTTGGTCAGCTGAGACACCAGATGGTAGCGCCCGTCCCAGACTTTGCATCTGTGCAGTAAGAGTACGAGCCAATACATGGAGATTGTCGCTGAATGCCCAGTGTTGCACACCGGTCAGCAGGGCAAGACCAATGCCAGCCGCCAGCAAGACCGGTGGGAGCACATAGGCAGCAATATAAATGCGAACTACGCCCTTTCGCCCCTTCGCTGCTAACCGCAAACCAGCATCTGCAAAACCCTCGTGGCGTACGAGGCGAACAATTGTCGCTGCAATTGCAGGTCCAAACATGCCAATAGCGATACGTATAGTAAATGGAACGCCTACTGCTCCCAGACCAAGCCAAATGGTCCAACTGAGGCCAAAGGTCAGTAGGATGAATAAAGCAATGCCTGTCCAGTTAACAGGCACTCTCCCAGGCGTCCCAGAGACAGGTTCAGGGGCTGTTGTTTGCGTATCCATTTGCCTTCCTTTTACTTATGAGCGTATCAATTTATAGGTTTCGATAGCATTCATGAGTATCTTGTTGAGATATTCAATGACACTTCAATGTTTATTGAAATATTAACGCACTAGTGAGCTAAATGTTAAGCTCTGCCGAAAATCCCCCCGGTTCTCCTTGGTAATTCACATGAAGGTTAGGAATCTCATCATCCTTCCTCATTTTTGCTCTCAAAAACCTGTGAGCCATTCGTGACCCGATGGGCTGCTTTTGTGATCTGTAGGTGATATAGAAATGCTATTCATCTTATGATGGAGACAAAACAAGGGGCTTTGTGAGATCACATTTCGAAAGGAGCACCTGGGTGGATATCTTGAACTTTCAACCGCATACTGTCATTGAGCCATTTCGTGTCAAAACTGTTATCCCCATCCACATGACCAGTCAAAAGCAGCGTACTGCTGCCCTGGCTGCCGTGCACTACAATCTCTTCTTGTTACGTGCCGAAGATGTCTTGATTGATTTACTCACAGACTCTGGTACAGGGGCCATGAGTGCTGCCCAATGGGGTGGTATGATGCAAGGCGACGAAAGCTACGCAGGCAGTAGCTCATTTTACAAGTTCGAGCAGAGTGTGCAGGAGATAACCGGGTTCAAACACGTCATTCCGACCCATCAGGGTCGTGCCGCTGAACATATCCTGTTTAGCACGGTGTGCCGCCCTGGTGATGTTATTCCCAACAATTTCCACTTTGATACGACACGAGCCAACGTCGAAGCGAATGGGGCTGAAGCACGTAATCTCGCCATTGCAGAAGCCTCCCAACCCGATTTACTGCACCCTTTCAAAGGGAATATGGATGTGGATCGTCTCCAGAGGATCATTGCCGATGTTGGGTCTGAACGTATTCCCCTGGTGATGCTCACAGTCACCAACAATGGTGTGGGTGGACAACCGGTGAGTCTCGCCAATATTCGGGCTGTCAGCGAGATTTGCCACGCACATGGCATTCCTCTGTTCCTGGACGCCTGTCGCTTTGCAGAAAATGCGTGGTTGATTAAACAACGCGAACCAGGTTATGCCGATCATTCTCCCTTAAAGATCGCGCGGGAAATGTTTAGTTATGTCGATGGTTGTACCATGAGCGCGAAGAAAGATGGGTTAGCCAATATTGGAGGCTTTCTGGCACTCAACAACGACGAATGGGCAGAACGCTGTAAGTTTCGCCTCATCCTGATAGAAGGATTTCCCACTTATGGGGGACTGGCGGGCTATGATATGGAAGCGATTGCCATCGGGCTTCAGGAAGTCCTCCAGGAAGACTATCTGTATTATCGGATTCAATCCATCGCATCCTTGGGCGACAAACTGATTCAGGCCGGTATTCCCATTGTACGTCCAACAGGTGGGCATGCTATCTTTATTGATGCTGGTGCATTCTTGCCGCATCTGCCTCAGAATCAGTACCCCGCGCAGGCATTGAGCGTTGCCCTCTATCAAGCTGCTGGGATTCGTGCGTGCGAACTGGGCAGTGTAGCCTTCGGGAGACGGCACGCAGACGGTAGCGAGGAGCCAGCATCTTTAGAGTTAGTGCGATTGGCACTTCCCCGCCGGGTATACACTCAGAGCCATCTCGATTATCTGGTTGAGGCATTGACACATCTCGCGTTTGTTGCTGACCAGATTCGAGGAGTCCAGATCACCTGGCAAGCGCCTCAACTGCGGCACTTCACTGCCCGTTTTGCCCTCCTGTGAAAAACCGCACTAAATGCTGATTGAAGAACTCGGTCCCATGATCGGGATGCAGATCTAGAGAAACATGTTTTGCCTCCTACCAAAGACTATGTTACGATTCAAAAAAGAGTTTCAGTCTTGTAAATTGACTCAAAGTTCGAGAAATAAGGGAGGGAAGCCCGAGCTATGTTTTTGTTCTATGCTGTCCATTATCCGCACCCTGGAAAGGAAGAACTGTTAATCCAGGGTATGCGCGAATTTGGCGAGGTGATCAAAAAGCAACCTGGGATCATTTTCGTCAACACATTTAGAGATCCCGAAAAAGGGACGTTCATAGCCCTCGCCATCTGGGAATCACAGGAGGCTTTCCAGGCATCCTGGCCCGTTTTGGTAAAAGATGCGCCCTCTGAGGAGTGGGAGATCAAACCGCGTGAGGTACATATGCTCAGTTCTGTTCTGTGAGAGAGGAAGAAATCATGGACAAACCGCTCGATGGCATTGGGCGGCTCCTGGCTGCTGCTCTGCGGGAACTCGGACTGGAGCCTTATTCCTTGAATACCATCCTCATGTATTGTTGAGAAGGAGAAAAAAGCATGCCACTCGATCCTCGCCTCCAGGTGTTTATGGAACAAACAGGGCTTCTGGTGAAGCCTGGGAGCGTTCCAAGAAAGCCTGAAGTACTCCTGGCTGAGTTACGTGAAAGTGCAAAGAAGGTGATTATAGTTCCAGAAAGTAAATTGGAGCCGATTGCTCAGATCGAAAACCATGCGATTCCTGGTCCTGTGGGTGATATCCCAGTCCGCCTTTATACACCGGAGGGCACAGGCCCGTTCCCGGTACTTTTGTTCTTTCAAAAAAGTTGGTGCGCGGGCAATCTGGATACCCACGAGATGATGTGCCGGAGTCTGTGCCACGGGGCGAGCTGCCTGGTGATGACCGTTGATTACCGCCTGGCACCCGAAGATCCATTTCCCGCCGCACTGGAAGATTGTTATGCCGCCACATGTTGGATGGCCGCTCATGCGGCAGAGTTCCATGGTGATCCTAAACGAATCGCGGTGGGAGGGGAGAGCGGAGGTGGCAATTTTGCTGCTGCCATTGCACTCATGAGTCGTGATCGGGGCGGCCCTGCCCTGACGTTCCAGTTGTTAATTAGTCCTGCGGCTGACTTCCGGGTTACCACTGCTTCCTGGAAGGACTATGACGGGTATATGATGAACAGAGAAGAGTTCCTCATCGTCAGAGATTTCTATGCACCAAGTGAGGAAGAGCGACTGAATCCCTATGCTGCTCCGTCGCTAGCGCCGAACTTGCATGAAATGCCACCTGCGTTGATCATCACTGCCGAGTGTGATCCAATGCGAGATGGTGGGGAACTGTATGGGCAGCGACTCCTGGAGGCGGGTGTTCCTGCCACTGTTTCTCGCTATGATGGCATGGTTCACAGTTTCATGCACTTAAGGAGCCTGGTACCTCAGGCTAATCAGGCGCTCGATGAAGCCATTCAGGCTTTACAAACCGCGTTCGCTAGCGTGGAAGACCAGGGATCTAATCACTAAGTTAATATCCTATTAGAACTTAAACCTCTCAACCTTCGGATATGATCGAACAATCGATCACCAAAATGTTGCAGCGAATCCCCTTATGCTGTATGATTACGAAGGAAAGGCCATTAGCTAAGGGCGAATTATGATTGTTAACTTTTAATCGGGGTATGAGAGAAAGCCACCGAAGGCCGATGAATCGGCGATGGGCGCGATAAATCGGCCCCTACTGCTATCCAGAGTAGTTTGTTAAAAGTTTTGATCGTGCCCTACAAATTTTTTTATTGTTAGTCAAGCTATATTTGTTGTGCCTCCGGATGGGCGATGTAAATCCATCGAGGCACTTTTTGTCATGCCAGTTGTGAGGATTGTGTGACACTAAAGGGACTATTGACACTGTTAACACAGCGGCCAGAGTTTCGCCGCCTGGTACAGGAACTTCACGAAGCAGAGGGATTGCCTGCCCTTACAGGGATAACCGAAGCCGCGCGTCCGTATGTAATCGCTGCGCTTGTATCGGCCCTCAAACAGCCACTACTGGTCGTTCTTGCCAGTGAGACACAGGCAAGCCTGGTTGCAGATACACTCAAGATACTGGTACAACGACCTGAAGACGTGTTCTACTTGCCAGATCGTGATGCGCTGCCCTTTGAGCGGCTTATTAGTGATGCTCTGACAACACAACAACGTATGAATACTCTGATCTGTTTAACAGAGCGAGATCGCAACCCGGTTGTTGTTTGCTCAGCGCGTGCGCTCACACAACTTGTTATTCCAGCTCAAGAGCTTTCAGCCTCGTTATATAGCTTGAAACCAGGACAAGAGGTCGATCTGACGCTGATGCTGGAGCACCTGTATAATCTTGGTTATGAACCGGTGACAGAAGTGGAAGAGCCAGGGCAGTTCAGCCATCGCGGAGGTATCGTTGACCTGTTTCCTGTAACGCTGCCACGTCCTGTGCGTGTTGAGTTTTTCGGTGATGAAATCGAATCACTGCGCACTTTTGATCAGGCGTCGCAGCGTTCACTCAATCCTATTGCTTCTTTCGTTATAGGCCCGGCACGTGAAGCATTACCTCTGCGAGGACCTGAAGCAGCGCAAGAGTTGGAGCAGCTCAATAGCAGCATGTTACATCATGATGCTGAAGAACGCTGGAATCGCGATCTTGAAGAGCTGCGCAACCGGCGCTCGTTTGATGACATCACTTTTTATCTGCCTTATC
>JBKPBA010000388.1:0-9814 GCA_046726675.1 Chloroflexota bacterium | reverse complement strand
TACCAGCCTTGTTGAGCATACCAATTACCAACCACTTTCCGAATACGGTGGTCGACACCTCATCTATCTTGGCAACTATCGGCCGATGGATGATCCCCTATTCAAAATGCATAAAGAAGAAATCCTACAAGAGTTTTTGCCGCATCTCAAGCGCGTCAACCCCGCTTTCGATCCCGACTGGATACAGGAAAGCTGGCTCTTCCAGGCTCCTTTCGCTCAACCCATTGTCACTACAGACTATCGCGAGCATATTCCTCCACTACGCACTCCTCTCAAGGGCTTATGGGTAGCCAACATGTTCCAGGTTTACCCCCATGATCGAGGGCAGAACTACTCCTTCGAACTTGCGGATCGACTGGTACAAGAACTCGAAACCCATAAAGAGCAGGATTCTTGGGGACTACGCTCCCTAAGCGGAGCGTGGGGCCGCACATTCAGGGAATGCAACAACGGGCCTCCAATTGGCATCAATCTAAGAAAGCACAAAGTCGTGCTTATTTTTATATATACTCGTTCCTTTAATAATGCTGACTTTGCTTTGTCTAAAGTATTAAGGTAATATTTTTGTTAGGAG
Source organism: Chloroflexota bacterium (assembly GCA_046726675.1). Classification (GTDB taxonomy): domain Bacteria; phylum Chloroflexota; class Ktedonobacteria; order Ktedonobacterales; family Ktedonobacteraceae; genus DATMNR01. The sequence continues at coordinate 9,240 of JBKPBA010000388.1, read as the reverse complement.
ACTACATACTGGGCAGACAAAAGCAACACTGTTCGTTTCGTCACGCATTCTTCTCATGAAGAGAAAGAGAGAAGCACACATGTCTACGAATGTCTCAGGGCAGGTAACTGCGGGTCAGATGAGGCCAGTTATCTTAGCCAGTATGCTTGGTACAGCCATTGAATGGTATGACTTTTTCCTCTACGGCACAATGGCGACCCTGGTTTTCCCCAAACTCTTTTTTCCGGAGACAAATATATTTATCGGCACTCTATTGTCTTTTGTAACCTTCCTCGTAGGGTTTATTGCCCGTCCTTTTGGCGGTGCATTATTCGGCCATCTAGGTGACCGCATCGGCAGGAAAGCAACGCTGATCGCGACACTCCTGCTCATGGGGATCTCAACATTGCTCATCGGCTTCCTGCCCACTTATGCTTCCATTGGTGTGGCAGCCGCGATTATTCTCACCCTCCTCCGCTTATGCCAGGGCCTGGGCGTCGGTGGTGAATGGGGTGGTTCTGTCCTGCTTGCGCTTGAGTACGGCCACAGGAGAAATCGCGGTTTTTGGGCAAGCTGGCCCCAGATGGGAGTGCCGGTCGGACTGATCGCTTCGACCATCATAGTCAATATTGTCCAGGCTACTTCCGGCTCTAACTTCGCCGTCGGTGCATGGTATGCGGGATGGCGTATCCCATTTTTCCTCAGTGCACTGCTGATTATCATAGGTCTGTATATTCGCTTGCGTATCCTGGAGACCCCGCTCTTTACCCAGGTGAAGGAACAGAAACAGGATTCACGGACACCCATCATCGATGCGTTCCGGCACAGCACGAAAGAGATTCTGCTCAGTGCTGGTGCACGTTTTGTTGAGCAAGCTCCATTCTACCTTTTCACCGTGTTTGTCATCACCTATGGCACATCCGCGATTATCCATCTCGAGAGGGGAGTCGTCTTGAATGCGATCACCATCGGGGCAGCCGTTGAGCTCTTCACCATTCCATTCTTCAGCTACATGTCTGATCTTGTAGGCCGCCGCCTCTGGTATCTGATCGGCTGCGTTCTCATGGCAGCATTTGCTTTCCCGTACTTCATGCTCATGAATAGCAAAAGTGCTGCCATATTCAGCCTGGCGGTGATCCTCTCCATTTGTATTTTCCATGCATGGGTGTATGGTCCGCAAGCAGCCCTCATTGCAGAACGCTTTGGCACGAAGGAGCGCTATAGCGCTGCCTCGCTGGGATATCAGCTCGCTGCTCCTTTTGCTGGCGGACTGGCTCCGATTATTGCCCTGTTGTTGCTGAAAGGGGAAACCAACCTCTCTGCTCTCGGTCTGTCACATACCACGGTCTCTATTGGGACAGGTTCCTGGCAGAATGTGTCGATCTATATGATTGTCCTCGCGGCCATCTCGTTCTTCTGTGTGTTAGGGCTGAAGGAACTCACACATGCCGACATCTCCAGCCCTGAAGCATACAATATTACTGAAGAAGTTGTCCTGGTAGCTGAAGACTAATGTCGCAACTGCCTATGATGCTAAGCTCTCTGTTAGTGGTGCATTCGCTCATTCCTGGGGAAACCGTAGGTGCCGATTGATCGTGCACAGCGCCGATTGATCGGCCCTGGGTCTCATCCACGAACTTCCCGAATGCACCAGTTAGTTTTGGTGAGTGAAAAAAGAAGGTTGAAAAGTTTTGTCTGCCTGGCAATATCTCTTCGAGAAAAGACAGCCTCTGGTAACTCATCGATTTACGAACGGAGAGCCGCTTTTTCATGAGTCAATCGCTCTATTGTCAAAACTCGCTGACGTATGCTATACTACTGATGAAGTAGGGAAGGTGTGAAGTTCGCATAGGCCGCTTAACAGCAACGCTCAAACGAACCAGGCACTTTCATAGTTATGATGGTTCACTGGATAGGGCCAGCGAATCACTTGCGCGGATCGTCAACACCGGGGTGTAGCGCAGTCGGCTAGCGCGCAGCGTTCGGGACGCTGAGGTCGGAGGTTCAAGTCCTCTCACCCCGACCAGGATGGCATAATCGCTTACTAAAAGTGATGTCACACAAACAGGTATCAATAGGAGTCATAGATGCGGGCATATCAGTTACACACATCATCCAGAAAAACTGGATGTTGCAGACTGATCAGCGCCTACCATTGTTCGCAGATCGAACACTGGACTGGCGGGAGATGCCACACCGTGCCAAATCTACCTGGACGCGCAAACGACTTCACTCCCTATCCGTTCGGTCGTCGTCGCAGGCGGCGGTAGAAGCAGAAAGGAACGGGTCATACCCTCTCCCTTTCGCTCATTTCAAGCTTCTTCCTCGCTGTCTGCCCTTGGTATCGGTTCCGACAGAGAGGAAGGAAAGTCATTCATGGCTGTTCTTGTATTGAATTCCTCACTCCAACCTCTATCAGTCATTCCTGAACGTCGTCTCATTGTGCTACTTTCCAAGCAAAAAGTTACCTTTGTAGATGATAGTGTGCGCCAGTTGATTGAAGAGAGTATTCAGGCCCGTCGTCTTGAGTTGGAACGTCCCGTCATTGTGCAGTTGCTCGCCAATGTACGTATACCACGTATGGCTCTTCAGCCCACGCGCTCCAATATCATGTTACGCGATGAAGAAACATGCCAGTATTGCGGCAAGCATAGCCGCGAACTGACACTCGATCACGTAGTACCGCGCTCCCGTGGCGGGCAGAGCACCTGGGAAAATCTCGTGGCTTCCTGTAAGGCTTGCAATGGTAAAAAAGGTAATCACCTGCTCAAAGAAGTCAACATGCACTTGCTTCGCCAACCTCGCCCGCTCAAACAGGAATATGCCGGATTCTTCCTGCTGCGCTATCCCAAGTTGCGCGAAGCCTACGAAGAATTCCTGCTCAGCGCACAGGTTGGTAGATCACATGGATTAAGTGCATAAATCGGTCTCTATCCTTCTTGGGCAAACACCCCAAGTAATCCCTTATCTCGCCGCTTTCGAGACAAACTAAGCGGGAGTGCAGAGGGCGGCAGCCCTCTGCCGGGGTTCGGGGTGTCCCCACGAAACCCCTTCTCCCGCCGCCTGCGGCGGCGAGGGAAACAAAACAGAGTATAGAAAGTACTAGCCAAAACTCATCTTGAAATGTTTGTTATCGTTGAATCGTTCTAAATACCAGCAAGGAATCATATATTGTCTTTAATAGGAGCAGTAATGTTCCTATTGTGCTTGCCCCGCAAGTAAAGGTGGAAAATGCTCGATCAAATAAAACTAAACGAGATCAACGACAAACCAGCAACCGACCAGAAATTAGCTCCTGCTTACCTCTGTCTGCACGGCCATTTTTATCAACCCCCAAGAGAAGACCCATTTACAAATCAAGTTCCAATTGAACCCGCTGCAACTCCATTTGCCAATTTCAACGAAAAAATAACTACCGAATGCTATCGTCCCAATGCGGAAGCAGGAAATTTTGACGCCATCAACTTTGACCTTGGCCCCACATTGGCTAGTTGGCTGGAAGATACTCATCCCGATGTCTTTCAACGCATTATCGATGCCGACAAAAAGCATAAAGCTATCCATGGCATTGGTAACGCCATGGCGCAAGCCTACAATCACACCATTCTGCCCCTGGCCAAAACGCGCGATAAACGCACCCAGATCTTGTGGGGATTAAGCGACTTTCGACATCGCTATGAGCGTGATGCTAAAGGCATGTGGTTGGCAGAGACCGCCGTAGACATAGAATGCCTGGACTTACTGGCACAATACGGTATTACCTATACAGTGCTTGCTCCCTGGCAGGCTGCAACAAACGTAGACCCCTCCGAACCATACCTGGTATCTTTGCCTGGTGGTCGTAGTATTACCGTCTTTTTCTTCAATGCCCCGCTTTCGGGTGGTGTCTCTTTCGATTCGAATATGACCGACAACGCGGATCTTTTTGCGGCCAGTTACTTGCCCGAACATCTTGTGCAGGGCAAGCGCAATGCGGGAGAAGCGCAGCTTCTTCTTATAGCCACTGATGGAGAACTTTACGGACACCATAAACACTGGCGTGATAAATTCCTGACACATCTCATTCAGACAGGAGCGCCCAGCTATGGTTTCGAAATCTGTACATTGGAACGTTATATGCGCATGTATCCGCCAACCAAAGAAGTCAGCTTGCGTATGCCCAGCGCCTGGAGTTGCGGACACGGCGTTGCCCGCTGGAATGCAGGTTGCGAGTGTACCGAAGGTGAAAGCAGTTGGAAAGGCGAGCTAAATCTTGCCTTGAGAAATCTGGCTGAAAAGGGTGACCAACTTTTTGAACGCCATACCTCAGAAGCACTTGTTGATCCCTGGGCTGCTCGTGATGCGTATCTGCCCGTTCGCAACGGCTGGGAAACGTTAGAGAGTTTCTGGACTCAACATAGCAAATATCAACAACCTCCCACTGATCAGTCATTAGTGCGGCGAACGTTGCTCTTGCTAGAAGCGCAATATTACCAGCAATGCAGCTTTACAAGTTGTGGCTTCTTCTTTGAAGACCTGGATCGAATCGAGCCACGCAACAACATCGCTTTCGCCCGCCGTGCTATTAGCCTTATCTGGCAAGCCCTGGGAATTGATCTCCAATCAGACTTCGTGAGTGAATTACAGGCGTCAAAAAGCTGGCGTACTTCGCTGACTGGTGCAGGCATATACCGGCAACTGCCCCATGTCCGCTCGGATCAGTTGCCGCCAATGTCAGTTTAGTACACCGCAATCTGTGTATTCCAGTCTGTATTGGCGTAAACCCAGGCCGCGTCGTTCGACTGCAAATTGATACAGCCGTGACTGCCGTTGCCTGCGAATGACTCATCGCCGCCAACGTCATAGTGGGGGAACTGCGTGCCAGGGCCAAAGTTCACACGCCACCAGGCATCGTGAACGAAGAATCCGCCCCAATGGTACAGAATCGCATATTGAATAGGCGTATCTGGATACCAGTAGGGGGAACCAGGTGGATCTGTTGACTTAAACTTATCTGGCGATTTTCGATCCTGCACAGTCCAGACACCTGGCAATGCTGGACGTTCGACGCGTCCAGTTGTTACATAGAACGCTCGAATCAGCTTCCCGTCCTTGTAGAAGCGCATCGCCTGTTCAACCATTGAGACCATCAGTACCGTTCCATGTTGCAGGCTCGGGTAGTGCTGCATCATTTGCCTATCGGTAGCATGCACCTGGTTGTAAGGTGTCGTATCGCTATAGTCCTGCTCCAGCATATGCAGGTTGAAGAATTCGTTATTCTCTTCATCGACCACTGCCTGGTAATCGGATGGCTGCCAGGCCCAGCCCAATTCTCTGTTCAGCCAAAAGCCGATGCCCGGCAATGTATACCCTGCAGTGAGGATATAGTTATTGCCATCGAATTTATCGTGGTACGCGTGTGCTTGTCCCCATGTATTTGCTTCGCGATCAAGTGCATTGATGAGGTAGTGGGATGCGCCTTGCACAAGGTCATCGTGCATCGATGCAATGTCCGCATCGATCTTTTGCGATATAGCCAGGTAACCAGAAATGGTAGAGGCCTTCTTCAATGCAGCCTGGTCAGCATCATAAAGCGGCTGGTAGGGGCTAGGATCCATGCCATAGGTTTTCAACAGAGCCAACTGTGATTTGAATTCACCGAGCTTGGCTTGACTAACAAACGGAAGGGCCTGTATAGAATTCACCACCGCTTCCTGATATTGCGCATTTAAAAGCGTTCCAAGATTCTGGAATTCAATCGATGTTGTGGCGATATTATAAGTATCCAGGTCGTTCTGGTACTGAGTTCGCATCGCAGTTACATCTAATCGAGCTGCCTGCATCTGATTAATAGTGGTTTTGAATGTATTGAGTTGTTTGAATATTGTGCTTGACAAGGCTAATGCCTCGGTTACCTTACGCGCATCATTGCTAATAGCAGCGTAGTCCTTTGGATATTGCGCAGCAGCTAGCAAAGATGCATCCTTATTGTATTGTGCTGAGAAAGCCTGGGTGTTACCCGCTTTTCTTTGTTGTTGCGCTGATAGGCTCGATTGAAAAAATTGCATATCCTGCTGAGCTTGTATACTGTATTGATCTGAAATGCTGCTAATCACTCCCTCAGTCTGGACTTCCAACTGCTGATAATGACTGGCAAGATTCGTATTAAAGTCTGTCACTGGTTGGTCATTGAAAAGGGTAAAAGGTGCGCCTGTGCTGCTCAGCTGCTGTTCTTGCTTGATAATAGGTTGTAGTGCTGAGTCAGGTATGCCAATCGATCTTGCGTGCTGAAGTGTCTGATCGAGCCTGGCTTTATTCTGGTTTACCTGCGCCTGTGATTGAGGACTTCCCCCGCAAGCAGTCATCAACAGCATCATGCCGACCAACATTCCTGCAAGCATGGTGTGAGTCGAGCGAATGGAACCTATTCTATGCATGCTGAGCTACCTCCGTCCACTGCGTACTTTATGTTTACGTTTCTCTTTCCGAGCGGCTTTACCTGTTTTCTTACCGCCGCTATGTTTACCCTGATTTGAATAACCTGCCGTGGCTGGCAGTGCAGGCATACCTGGCATGCCTGCACCTCCACCATATTGCCGGGCCAATCTAGCCCATGGACCCTTGCCGCTGCTCATCTGGCGCATCATCGTACGCATTTCGTGAAATTGATCAAGTAACTGGTTCACAGCCTGGGTTGTGGAACCACTACCACGGGCGATACGTTTGCGCCGGCTGCCATTAATAAGATCGGGATTGTGCCTTTCTTCCAGCGTCATAGAAAGAATAATTGCTTCGATATGTTTTAGCTGGTCACCTTCAAGCGCCTCTTCCATATCTGGCATATCTGCCATTTTGTTGAATCCAGGAATCATCTCCATCACATTTCGTAACGGTCCCATGCGTTTCAACTGGCGCATCGCACTTAGAAAATCTTCCAGGTCAAACTTGCCTTGCTGCATTTTTGCCTGGGCCTTCAATGCCTCTTCCTCGTCGATTGCTTCTTGCGCTCGCTCGATCAGAGAAAGCACATCTCCCATTCCCAGTATACGTGAGGCCAAACGATCTGGATAAAAAGGCTCTAGCGCATCCGTTTTCTCCCCCACACCCATGAATTTGATCGGCACACCAGTCACTGAGCGGATCGAAAGCGCTGCACCGCCTCTGGCATCCCCATCCATCTTCGTTAAAATCATTCCGGTTAACGAGACCGCTTTGTTGAAGTCTTCGGCTACGCGAACCGCTTCCTGGCCGGTCATTGCATCCGCTACGAGCAACACCTCACTTGGATGCAGGCGATTGCGAATAGTGGTGACTTCCCGCATCATGCGCTCATCGATATTGAGACGGCCCGCTGTGTCCAGAATGACTAAGTTTAGTGCCTGTTCACGAGCGTATTCCAGCGAATGTACACAGATATCCACGGGATTGGACCCCGCTGGCTCAGTATAAACTGGAATAGTGAGTTGTTTCCCTAGCGTTTGTAACTGGTGGACAGCAGCGGGACGATACATATCTGCTGCAACCATCACCGGACGTTGACCTTGCTTGCGAAGATAGTTTGCAAGCTTTGCGGCAGTAGTCGTTTTACCAGAACCTTGTAGACCCACCAGCATAATCACATGAGGAGACGCTCCACCAAGGTCAAGTTTGGTATTGCCATCGGAGCCACCAAGCATCTCTATTAATTCATCGTTGACAATTTGGAGTACCTGTTGTGCCGGAGAGAAACTACCCAGCACATCTGCCCCAACTGCCTTTGCTTTGACGTGCTCAACAAACTGACGCACTAATTTAAGGCTGACATCGGCCTCTAGCAGTGCGAGCCTGACTTCACGCATTGCCTCGTCGACATCTGCTTCGGTCAGCTTGCCCTTCCCACTAAGATTTGTAAAAACCCCTTCAAGACGCTTTGATAAACTTTCAAACATTGCCATGAGTACTCTATATCCTCTCTCCGCCATTCAACTAGTATTGTTCCAATTATAACACGTTTTTGTATCCCTGTTATGCTCTGTTAGAGATACTATTTCTCTCTCCTCAAACATTTATTATAAAGAGCGAAGAACGAAAGCATTATACAACCTACCTGTTCTTGCGGGCAAATGCTGATAATTGCTCAGGAGTGCCAACAACCATAGCAGCGTCACCACTTTCTATACGTGTTTCCAGGCGAGAACCCATAACTAATCCACCTGGTTTTTTGATGGCTAAGATCATTGTTCCATCGATTAGCATGTTCTGTGCATCAGCAATGGTTTTGCCGATGAGCGGTGAATGTGCAGGCAGGATTACTTCCTGAACCGCTATATCTGGATTTTCTGCATTAATGAGGGTATCAAAAAAATCCACAACGTTCGGCTGAAGTGCCAAATTTGCCATTCTGTGCCCTCCAATGGCATAAGGAGATAGCACGCGATCTGCTCCTGCCCTTTTGAGCTTCACAATGGTATCATCATGATTAGCACGCGTGACAATGAGTAAGTTGGGATTGAGATTCCGCGCGGAGAGTGTAATATAAATATTATTTGCGTCTTGATCAGTTGCTACTAATAACACATTTGCATGTTGAATGCCAGCTTCGCGCAGTACATCATCACTGGCTGCATTCCCCTGCAAGGCTAGGTATCCTTTCTCAATACATCGTTGAACGGTTGCTTCATTTTCATCGATCACCGCAAATGGTTTGTGTGCTGCCGCGAACTCCTCAGCTATCTGCGAACCTACACGACCAAAGCCACAGATGATGCAATGATTACGCAATCCTGCAATCTTCCTGTCCATAATGCGCCTCCCAATCGCCTGGCTCAAATGACCTTCAATCATAAATTCCATGATCACCCCAAAAGTATAGAAGAGTGATCCCACGCCCAGAATTATTATTACAATTGTAAACAATCGACCTTGATCAGAAAGAGGATGTACTGTTATGCCCACTGTCGACATCATGTCAACTGTTGTGAAAAGAGCATCAATAAACGAAGAATGCTCAATAAGCATATATCCCACAATTCCCAAAGCGAGAACGCTGAGAACCAACATGATTGCGATCTTGAGGTGACGAATAGACGCTTGTTGATTCATAAATTGCTCCTCTTAATTCACTCACTTACATGGAGCTACTAACAGATTCTAATTCATCTTTCAGCACTTTCTAATCTCAAATTAGCCTGCAATGTCACGAGATTATCTCATTTTCTTCTTGTAATACTGAATTATGCCATATGCATTATAATGGTAGAAATCGAAGCAAATGCCGAAACTAGGAGACCAAGGTGCTGAAAC
>JBKPBA010000387.1:0-5757 GCA_046726675.1 Chloroflexota bacterium | reverse complement strand
CTTTTGTCGTCATTGAGGGTAAAGAGTATTCAGCATGTAATGAAATAGGAGTCCAATTAATGCCTCCAACAGCGCGTGATCCCACCACTTCCAGGCTACTCGAAAAAGAGAGCTGGTATCTTGAAGTAGTAGAACAAGCGCGGGCGGGTGATAAACTAGCCTTCGATACCTTGTTTGAATACTACAATACCCGAATATGCACGTACCTGGCACACATTGTAGGAAACGAAGAGGAGGGACGAGATCTCGCCCAGGAAACGTTTCTTAAAGCCTGGCAAGCCATAGGAAGTATACATAATGAAGCCTGCTTCGATACCTGGCTTTACCGCATCGCTACAAATACAGCAATCGACTACCTGCGCCGTTGCAAGTTCCGCTGGTCACGCTGGGAAACTAACGAAACTGATGATACTCCAGCAAGTATGCGCATTTCTGGTCCCGAAGAACAGGTAGCAGAGACGGAACACGTTAGGCAGGCTTTAGCAAAAGTATCATTGAAGTATCGAACCTGCTTGCTCTTACAACTCGTAGCTGATTTCTCGCAGCGTCAAATTGCCTCTTCACTCAAAATCAGCGAAAAAAGCGTCAGCGTATACGTTAGCCGGGGATCTGAACAATTTCGATTGGCATATCAAAAGTTATCACAAACCAACGAACAATTATTGAAAGACGGGGACAAGACTCATGATACAATCAAACCTTATACCGTGTACCGACTGGGTACAAAAACTTGCGGCTAGACATCCGGATGATCTCTCGCCTTCGGATCGCCTTGCGCTCAATGAACATTTGGCACTCTGTCAGGCGTGTACCGAGGTTCATACTGCCTACCAAACGATGGAAGCAGGCATACGCAGTCTACTTGTTAGCACTCCAGCGCCTGTTCTTTCATCTCAGCGTTCGCAACTAGCGAAAAAGGTGGCGCCTGAATCAAGAATTTCTTTGCCAGGTCTCATCACACTTGTATTATCAGCGTTTTCTTCATTATTCATCATGATTAGTTGGTCAAGTTTTTTCCAAATAGTGCATACCTGGGCGCTGACAGCCCTTGCCCATTTTCCTCAAAAGGTCGCTTATGTTAGTTCAAACAAACACTACATGTACGCAATACGATCCGGTAGTGGCTTCATTCTCTGGCAGCAAAAGAGATCTCAACAGCATAACCTTGTATGCACTTCGCCAATACGATGGAGCAGTATAGGTTATATTGGTGCGGGCATATCCTATTTGAGCGCGCTAGATTTCTGCAGATACACCGCAAGTGCTTAGAGGGAACACACCTGACCCTGACTATCCTGGACTGATGAAAAGATGTGATATACTGTGGCAGTTGTCGCAGGGGCCTTTTCCTGCGAATTTTTAAGAAGGAGTTAAAAATGACAACAGTTGCAGAAATCTTCGAGGCAATGCCCAAAAATTTTAATCCTGCTGCCGCAGCAGGTCTGAACAAGACATTCCAATTTAACATTCCAGGAGAACAGGGAGGGGTATGGGCTTTTAAAGTCGACAACGGAGTTGGCGAACTTGTTCCAGGTGGTGTAGAGAAGCCTGATGTCACCTTCACAGTCAGCGATAAAGACTGGATTGCATTGACAGAAGGAAAACTCGATGCTCAAAGCGCCTTTTTCAGTGGTCAGCTCAAAATAACTGGAGACATGGGGCTTGCGCTCAGATTTCCCCAGCTCTTCCCAACGAATAGAAGCTAAGATATTATGACCTGGCACTGATTACTGACGCCAGGCCTTTCTCTACAGGAACCTCAAGCTAATTTGCTCAGCTTTAAGTCTTGCCATTTCTCATCTTCTATGGTATACTCACCACGTCTAAGTATGTCTTTGCCTGGCACATCTGAAGTACGGCAATCCGTAGAAAGGCGTCCGTCATGGCACTCAGGAGTGATGAACTACACCATAACCTCCAACACCTCAACGGCATGTTGACCACTCACGAAGCAGCAAAGCACCTCGACCTGAGCTACTGGCATTTCATGCACCTCGTCGAAAAAGGGCTGATACCAGGTGTACGCGTTGTTGACCGCTGGCTCTTCTCTCCAAACGAGCTGAACGAATACCGTCGTAGAAAGTACGGCCAATTAGAAGATATGGCAAAGACTGCCCTTGAGCATCCGGCAATCGAATTGACAGAAAAGCAAGAGACAATCTGCCAGTACCTGGTAAACAGTGAACGTCCATCAGAAATTGCCCGTAAGCTCAATCAATCTCGGCAAGCAGTTCACTCACAAATTACGCTCATCAGAGAAAAAGTCTCTCGTATCCAATCTAAAAATGTCTCCCTACAAACATCCGAAACCCCTCAAAATATACCAACCGAAAGTACTCATGTAAGTAGAAAGCCTATCCCACTTCGCCCACGTAAAAAATAAGCTCTAACACATCGAGTAAGACCTGTAAGCCTTGTGGACTTACAGGTCTTTTTAGAAACGCGGTGATGGTAATCACGCCACTTTATTTGGAAGTCGTTAATTTCTTAGTAGCGAGGGTTCAATAAACGAAGCCATAGCTGGTTCATGATCGGCAAGCGCACGCAGCAAGCCAAAGCAACCTGCAAGCATCATATCTCCATGCGGAGTAGCCTCGTAGGGATTCAGCAATGAGCCTCGTAGCTTCTCGCGCCGCGGGCCTGTTACAGCCAGGAACGGAAATGCTGTGTCAACACCACCTCTAACAGCATTATCGAGAATTAAAGCCCCATGGCCGCTCGTGTTAAATACTTCCTCGTTCTTCAATGTTCCATCTGCCAGCTTCATAAGCATCCGCTCAAGTGCTGAGCGGTCGATCTCTCCGGTATGGTGCTCAAAGATACCCACAATACGGTCTTGCACTAGATGAAATGCCAGTGTATGGAAATTACCAATGTTGCAGAGCAGGCTTTCGCGTTGACCTCTGACGAGCGGGTCTTCCAACGAGCCCAACACCGCTGCCGAGCCAGTATCCATCAACAAGAGCGGAACATGCGGGTCTGAGCCGCCCAATTCAAGGTATCGCTTCGCACTACTAGCTATAGAGCGTAACCGTGTCAAATCAACAGGGGTTTCTTGTGCAGGGTAAGCAAAAGCGCTCGGCGTCGGATTTCCTTGTACCGTTTGTGCAATGAAATCAAAACGAAAACGACGATCACTCACCCCCGGAGGGGCAGCTCCATGATCAAAGGCCGCGATAGCTAATGCGTCAACAGAAGGATCAACATCAAAAGCCCGCAAGGCACTGATAATAGCTCGAGCATCAAAATCCTGTAGCTCAATGTGTACTACTTCGGGATTTTCTTTCCTCAGCTCAGCTTCGGCATCATCTATAATCTCAAAACCCATCTGTTCGACCATCGTGAGGTCATCATCAAAAGTACGTGCTGCATCAGGTGTAACGGTGACAGCAAAGCCAGCTAGAGCATGGTCACGTGCTGCCCAGTGGCAAGGTCCCCCACCCATCGTCACACCGGTCAGGAGGATAGGTTGACCACGTTCAGTCGCTCTCGTGACACGTTCAGCAACAATGACCGTTGGAGACGGCATAACCATTTTGAAACAGTTCTCGATCGTTTTCCCACTTTCAAAGAGCAGGATATCTTGTGTGCCTGTGCCTACATCGACGGCAAGGATACGAATGGTTTTGGGCATAGGTGAACTCCTGGGTGATTAATAGGTATTATTATACGAGAATAGCACCCTGATTCACAATCTGTGTGTATGCATAATTGTAAACTTGACGTTAACTCTTACAAGGGATACAATGTAAACGGAAGTTATCGGTAAAAAGTCAACATAATCACCGGGCGACTCAAGCCGTCCGGTTTTCTTATGCCTTCGGGGAGTTATATATCTAAATTATGCAGGTTCTAAATACTATGACCCAGACAGAACGTTTAGTAAAAAGAGATGATATTCGCAATGTTGCTATTATTGCCCACGTCGATCATGGAAAGACCACGCTGGTGGATGGCTTACTCAAGCAAAGCCACATCTTCCGTGAAAATCAGCAGGTGGGCGAGCTCATTATGGATAATAATGATCAGGAGCGTGAACGCGGTATCACTATCCTGGCCAAAAACACAGCTATCATCTATCGTGGCACTAAAATCAATATCATTGATACTCCCGGACATGCTGACTTTGGTGGAGAAGTTGAGCGTGTACTAAACATGGCCGATGGCTGTATTCTACTTATCGATGCTGTGGAAGGGCCAATGCCACAGACCCGCTTCGTCCTGCAAAAGGCATTAGAACTCAACCTTCAACCCATCGTTGTAATCAATAAAATTGACCGCCGCGATTCGCGTATAGACCAGGTATTTGAATGGACTCAGGATCTGTTTCTGGAGCTGGCAACGACCGACTCACACCTCGATTTTCCCATACTTTATGCTATCGGACGTGACGGTGTGGCAATGTATCAGCCTGATGACGATAGAATCGACCTTGAGCCATTGTTCGAAACAATCATCAATACTGTACCTGCCCCTGTTGTGGATCCCGATGCGCCACTACAAATGCTCGTTGCTGCCCTCGACTATGACGATTACAAGGGCAAATATGCTATAGGCAGAATTGTACGAGGGCGAATCTCCCCAAACACGTTTGTAGCTCATATCGACCGTGATGGAGTAGTATCGCGTCAGAAAATCAATCTTGTGCTGGCCTATAAGGGGCTGCAACGTGTTGAAGTTCCAGAAGCGGTTGCCGGTGATATTGTCGCCCTGACGGGTATAGCAGGCGCAAATATCGGTGACACAATAGCCGATGTCGATACTCCAGAAGCATTACCTACCATTTCCATCACAGAACCTACGTTAAAGATGACTTTCAGCGTTAATACCAGCCCTTTTGCTGGACAAGAAGGAAAATATCCAACCTCACGACAACTGCGAGCGCGTCTTTATCGTGAACTCGAGACAAACGTCAGCCTAAGGGTCGAAGAAGGTAATTCACCCGATGAATTTATTGTTTCAGGTCGTGGTGAATTGCACCTCTCGGTTTTAATCGAGACAATGCGTCGCGAAGGATATGAGTTCCAGGTATCACGCCCAGAGGTCATTACTCGCGAGGGAGAGAATGGAAAAATTGTTGAACCGATCGAAAACCTGGTAATAGACACGAGGGAATCATATATCGGTATTCTCACTGAGACGCTAGCTGCTCGTAAGGCTCAGCTTACTAACATGACTAATGATGGATCGGGCAATATACGCCTTGAGTATCACATTCCAACAAGGGGTCTGATTGGTTTCCGTAACGCATTTCTCACTTTGACACAGGGTAATGGAGCAATGAGCAGCATGCTCATCAGTTACGAACCATGGTTAGGCAAGATCGGCACAACTCGTATGGGCGTTTTGATTGCCTCTGAGGCCGGTGTAGCAATGACCTATGGGTTAAACAATGCTCAGCAACGTGGAGACACTTTTATCGAGGCGGGCACTCCTGTATACGAAGGCATGATTGTTGGTTTGAATGCTCGACCAATGGATATGGTCGTAAATGTGTGTAGAGAGAAGCAGAAGACCAATATTCGTTCTTCTACCGCCGATATAGCTGTACGCCTCACACCACCGATCATTATGAGCCTTGAACAATCACTCGATTTCATCAACAACGATGAATTGGTAGAAGTAACGCCACAAAATATCAGACTACGCAAGCGCTACCTGACTCAACACGAGCGAGCACGAGCCAGGCAATAAACTGGTTCTTTTATCACGAGATAGTTAACAGGAGTAGCACAGCGATAAGTACGTAGACAACAG
>JBKPBA010000386.1:0-7690 GCA_046726675.1 Chloroflexota bacterium | reverse complement strand
CCCCTCGCCAGCCTGTACTTGTAGGGGCCCAATTTATTGCGCCCAAAGGTACACGTATTGACCTCGTTACCGGTCACTAAAGCGCGTTTCCCTGAAGTGCAACGGTCAATCCTGTCAGCAAATCAGGTATGCGGAAGCTGGGTGGAACCACGAAGAGTGTTATAACCTTTTCGTCCCAATGAGGGATGGAAAGGTTTTTTTGTTAGAATGAGGAGGTTAGTATCATGTCTGTCGAAGCAGAACTGGAAGAATCAATCGGTTATACGCCAATACAGCGCATGCGACACTCGGCGGCGCATGTAATGGCGGAGGCTGTGATGGAAATTTTCCCTGACGCAAAACTGGCTATTGGTCCCGCTATTGAAGACGGTTTCTATTATGATTTCGATTTGCCACGCACTCTAACACCCGAAGATTTACCAGACATCGAGCAGCGTATGGCACGTATCGTCGCGGGCAAGTATCCATTCTTGCGTGATCATTGGCCCCGCGAAAAGGCTCTTGAATACTTCCGCGATAAAGGGCAAACCTATAAGGTTGAATTGATCGAAAACCTGCCCGATGCTGAGGTTGGTATCTACCAGCAGGATACCTTTCTTGACCTGTGTCGGGGACCACATGTGGAAAATACAGGTCAGGTCGGTCCTTTTAAGCTTATGAAGATAGCAGGCGCATACTGGCGTGGCGACGAGAACCGTCCCATGTTGCAGCGCATCTATGGAACGGCGTGGTTTACGCAAGAGGAACTCGATGAATACCTCTGGCGATTGGAAGAAGCTCAGAAGCGCGATCACCGCAAGCTTGGTCGCGAACTTAAGCTTTTTGTGCTAAGTGATGAGGTGCCTGCTGGGGTACCCTTGTTCTTGCCGAACGGTGAGACACTGCGCTACCAGATGGAAAGCTATGTTCGCGAAACTCAAGAGAAATATGGTTACCAACACGTCTGGACATCACACCTCGGCAAGGTGCGACTCTACAAGACGTCAAAGCACTGGTACAACTATCGCGAAAACATGTTTCCTGTCATGCATGGTGACCAGGAAGCTTCTGAAGATGATGCCTACGTGCTCAAACCAATGAACTGCCCGCACCATATCACTCTCTATAAGTCGCAGATGCATAGCTATCGTGAGTTGCCTGTGCGTTACGCAGAGTTCGCCACTCTGTATCGTTATGAGAAGGCGGGCACGTTAACAGGCCTCGCTCGAGTTCGCAGTCTCACCCAGGATGATGCGCATGTCTTCATGCGTCCTGACCAGATTCAAGAAGAATTTAATCGCGCCATCGATTTAACGATGGAAGTGTTCAACACCTATGGTCTTAAGGACTACTGGATTGCTCTCTCGCTGCGCGATCCAAATCATAAAGAGTATTATGCTGGCGGTGACGATGCTTGGGAGAAAGCGGAAAGTGCTCTGCGAGAAGCAGTCAAGAACAAAGGCATTGAAGCCCGTGAGATGATCGGTGAAGCGGCTTTCTATGGCCCGAAGACCGACTTCATGGTACGTGATGCCCTTGGTCGTGACTGGCAGTGCTCGACTGTGCAACTAGACTTTGTGCAACCTGAGAATTTTCAACTTGAATACATCGGAGAAGATGGTCAACCCCATCGCCCCGTCATGATTCACCGCGCTGTAACCGGCTCGACGGAGCGCTTCATGGCCATGGTTATTGAGCACTTTGCAGGAGCCTTTCCCGTCTGGCTGGCCCCTGTCCAGGCCATGATTATACCCATCGCTGACCGTCACCAGGAATATGCCAACAAAGTCCTTGATGCGCTCAAGGCTGCCGGTGTGCGTGCCGAGGTAGATAGTCGCAGCGAACGCATGAATGCCAAAGTTCGTGATGCCCAACTGATGAAGATCCCCTACATGCTCGTGGTCGGAGACAAAGAAGCATCAGAGAACGCCGTGGCCGTGCGCCTGCGCACCAACGAGAACCTTGGAGCAACCCCTCTCGACACATTCATAGCGCATATTACCGACATCATCAAAACCAAAAGCCGTGAACTGTAATCCGTACATGTAGGGGTGGGGTTTATCTCCACCCGCGCCCCTTGGTCGTCGATGAAGGAAAAGCTATGTCGGTCGAATCAGAATTAGAAAACTCAGTACAATACTCACCGCTCCAGCGCATGCGGCATTCCGCAGCCCACGTCATGGCGGAAGCAGTACAAGAAATGTTCCCCGATGCCAAATTCGCCATCGGTCCAGCTATTGAAGACGGATTTTATTATGATTTCGATTTGCCGCGTCCGCTCACTCCTGACGATTTTCCAGAGATTGAGCAACGCATGGCAAGAATCATCGCCGGAAAGTATCCTTTTGTCCGTGATCATTGGTCACGTCTCAAGGCGCTTGAGTACTTCCGCAGTAAAGGACAGTCCTATAAAGTCGAAATTATTGAAAGCCTGCCAGATGAAGAGCAAGCAAATGCCTACGAGCAGCAGAACGACTTTCCTGAACTTTGTTGTGTACAAGAAAGTGAAAATTGGCCCGGTGAAGTCACAATCTGCCAGCAGCACAACTTTCTTGACCTGTGTTGCGGTCCCCATGTTGAACATACGGGTCAAATAGGTCCTTTCAAACTGATGCGTGTGGCAGGTGCTTACTGGCGCGGAGATGAAAATCGTCCCATGTTACAGCGCCTCTATGGAACGGCATGGTTCACGCAAGAGGAACTCGATCAATACCTGAATCGTTTAGAAGAGGCGCAGAAGCGTGACCATCGCAAACTAGGCAAGGAGCTTGAGCTTTTCCATTTCGATGCGACTGCTCCTGGAATGCCCTACTGGCTGCCAAAGGGGTTCAAATTGCTATCCGAACTCCTCAATTTTTGGCGGATTGAGCACGAGAAGCGTGGCTACCAGGAGATTTCAGCTCCTTTGCTTAATGACAAGAAGCTCTGGGAAATTTCGGGACACTGGGAGCATTTTAGGGAGGATATGTTTCTTGTCCCTATCGATGAGCATACGACCTATGGTTTGAAGCCTATGAATTGTCCCAATGCTATGTTGGTTTTCAATTTCAAAAACCGTAGCTATCGCGACTTGCCGCTTCGGCTTTCAGACTGTGACATCTTGCATAGACATGAACGGGCGGGAACGATACATGGCCTTCTACGTGCGCAAAAATTTCAACAAGATGATGCCCACATTTTTGTGACGGAAGATCAACTGGAGCAAGAGTACGACGGCGTACTTGAGATTACACATTTGTTTTATAGCATCTTCGATCTCAAATACTCTTTTCGTTTGGGTACAAGGCCTGAGGGATACATCGGCGATCTGGAAACATGGAACAAAGCGGAAGCTGTGCTGCGACGCATTTTGGATAAGCATGTCGGACCAGGAAATTATAGAGTTGCAGATGGGGATGGAGCCTTCTACGGCCCGAAGATCGACATTTTGATGGAAGACGCGCTTGGCAGATCATGGCAAATGGGAACGATTCAGCTTGATTTCCAGTTACCGCGCCGTTTCAATTGCTCCTATACCGACAAAGATGGCCAGGCGAAAACACCCGTTGTCATCCACCGTGTCATTTATGGATCACTCGAACGATTCATCGGGATTTTAATCGAACATACGGCAGGCGCATTCCCTGCGTGGCTTGCCCCTGTTCAAGTACGTATTATCACGATAGCTGATCGCCACGTCCCTTACGCCCAGGAAGTTACGCAGCGCCTGCGTGACCAGGGTATCCGTGTGGAGTTGGACCACTCGCCAGAGCGCATGAACGCGAAAATACGCGACGCCCAGCTTCAAAAAATTCCCTACATGCTCGTAGTCGGAGACAAAGAACAACAATCGCAATCCGTCTCAGTGCGCCTGCGCACCAACGAAAACCTCGGAGTAACCCCGCTTGACACGTTCGTAGCGCGTATCATCGATATCATCAAAACCAAAAGCAGGGAACTGTAATCCGTGTATAGTAGTGGCGGGGCTTCTCCTTGCATCTCGCCTGACTGCGCAGCAGTAGACGCGCCAGCGTCGTTGGCGAGATGGATTGGTGCCAGCTCCCGCCCTTGAGCTTGTTTTACTTTCGTCACTCTACTTGCCATTCCTGCACTGTGGTATCAACTCCTCCCCAGGCAATATGTGTCGCGTCGAACGACCATGCAACTGTATTCACAGGACCGGAATGACCATCATAGATGAAGACCCTGTTTCCCGTGGAAGCATCCCATACCTGAACTGTCATATCATCTCCTCCAGAGGCGATATACTTGCCGTCTGATGACCACGCTACTCCATTGACTGGACCATTGTGCCCCCAGTAGGTCGAGACATGCTCCCTTGTGATAGCGTCCCAGACTTGCACCGTGTCATCATCGCTCGCGAAGGCAACGTGCTTCCCGTCTGGTGACCACGCTACTCCATTGACTGGGCCACCATGACCACGATAGGTAAAGAAATTTTGGTTGGTGGTAATGTCCCAAACCTGCACTGTTCCATTGGCTTCCCCAGCAGCAACACGGTACCCATCTTGTGACCATGCCACCTGGCCCACCTTGGAAGAGGTGTGATAGGTCAAGAGCGTGTTTCCTGTCGTAGCATCCCATGCTTGTACTGTTCCATCATCTCCCGCGGAGATGATATTTTGCCCATCGAGTGACCAGACCACAGTTGTGACCGGACCGGCGTGACCTCGGTACGTCAAGACCCTTTTCCCTGTGGCAGCGTCCCATACCTGCACCGTGCCGTCAACTCCTCCTGAGGCAATGTGTGTCAGATCAAATGACCATGCTACTGCAAGCACCGGACCAGCATGACCGCGATATGTGAAGACTTCATGCCCCGTAGAGGCATCCCACACTTGCACCGTGCCGTCATCGCTCGCGGAGGCGATTCGCTTCCCGTCCGGGGACCATGCGATGCTATTCACCTTCTTCGCATGACCATGATACGTAACAATAGTCTTTCCCCATGGGAGAGTGGGAGCGTGAGAAGAGGGGGAGCAGCTCGTCAACAGTAGGACAAGGCAGCAGCAGATACAGAACACAGAGAGACAGAATGTATACCGTTTATACAAAATCCGGCACTCCCCCTTTTTGAGTTCCTTCATCCGTCTCGAAGATCTGTGGTGGGTTTACACCAGGGTGCTCAATCCTACCCTGGCGAGCAGCATGCACCAGCGCCCAGATTTTCTCCGGCTTGAGTGGCATATCAACCGTTTGAATACCAAGTGGTGCGAGTGCATCCAGCACAGCATTGACGACAGTGGGAGGCGCACCAATAGTACCACCTTCACCAACACCTTTAGCACCCAGTGGATTGATTGGCGAAGGAGTCTCAACGATATCGGTGATAAAATCCGGTACCTGCTTGGCATTTGGCATTGTGTAGTCCATCAATGTGCTGCTGAGCAACTGACCGTCCTCGTCATAGATGACTTCTTCGTAGAGCGCCTGTCCAATGCCTTGGGCCAAGGCGCCATGCACCTGGGCATCGACTAAGTACTGATTTATCACTCGCCCACAGTCATCCACTGCCACGTATTGTAGAATACTCACTTCACCGGTGTCGCTATCTACCTCTACCACGGCAAGATGCGTGCCAGAGGAAAAAGTCGCATTCGAAGGGCTAAAATCGCGCCATGCTGCTAATCCTTCGATAGCAACGCCATTAGCCGGGTTAGGCCTTTCCCGCTCGATCAATTCAGGTTGTTCCTCGACTAACCTGGCCAGTTCGCCCAATTCCACCGCTCGCGATGGAACCCCACGCACCATTACCCGTCCATTCTCCATCTCCAGATCGTCGATGGCGGCTTCCAGTACTCGTGCAGCCACCTGTAATGCTTTCTCGCGAACAGCTTCGGCGGCAAGTAGTACGGCTGTCCCTGCCACCTGCATAGTGCGACTGCCGAACGTGCCAATGCCAAAGGCAGGCAGCGCTGTATCGTTCATACGGACTTCTATCTTAGATGCAGGTAGCTTAAAGGTAGTCGCAGCGATCTGTGCGAAAGCCGTAAAGTGTCCCTGACCATTATGTGCTACGCCGCTTTGCACTAGAATAGTCCCATCCCTATGAATGCGCACTGTAGCAGCTTCCTGTGGTACACCGGGCCTGTTACTGAACGAGCCACCGGAGATTTCAGTAAAGGTCGCGAGACCAATGCCCAGGAGCGAGGAACTATCTTGCTCGCGACGTTCCCGCTGCTTCGCACGCCAGCTAGCGTAGTCAGCCATCTCAAGCGCCTTATCTAGCGCGGCCTGGTAATTGCCACTATCGTACTGCGCGCCTGTCACAGTTTTATAAGGAAAAGAATCTTGCGCAATAAAATTGCGTCGTCGTACCTCGGCCGGCTCGATTCTCAACTCGTGGGCAATGCGATCCATTGTCCGTTCTAGTATGTATGACGCTTCGGGTCGACCAGCTCCCCGGTAAGCGCCCGTCGGTACCTTGTTGGTGAATACGCCTATGACCTGGCTATCCACCGCTTGTACCTGGTATGGCCCGTTAAGCAAATTGGGTGTACCGTTGGGTACCATCGCTGTTGTCGCAGCCAGAAAAGCACCCAGGTCGGCAATCGTACGCACTTTGAGACCCAGCAGCCGCCCATTATTCTGGAATGCAGCCTCGATGTAGTTAATCTGGCCCCGTCCATGTGTCTGTGACTGCAGATTCTCACTACGGCTTTCTATCCATTTAACAGGACGACCGAATCTGACGGCCAGCGCCGCCGCTACAATCTCTTCCCCTACGAATCTCGTCTTCGACCCAAAGCCACCGCCTACCTCGGCGTTATATACCCGGATGCGGTTGCGGTCGAGCCCCAGAAAGTTGGCCAGCGTCTCCCGCGCTCCATATATTGCTTGAGAAGACAACCAGGCCGTAAATTGACCGCTCCCTGGGTCAAAGTCGAACATACAGGCACGTGGCTCTAGTGAACTAGGTGCAACGCGTTGATTGACCACCCGCAGGCGGACAACACGGCCGGCGCTTTCGAACGCGGCCTGGATATCTCCACCGCCCGATTGCGAACGAAAAGCAACATTGGTGCCGAACTCATCGTAGAGTACCGGGGCATCAGGGGCAAGCGCATCTTCAGGGTCTGTCACGGCAGGCAGTGGTTCATAATCCACCTCGACAAGTTCGCGAGCATCTAAAGCCGTGTAGAGATTTTCAGCAAGCACGACCGCCACCGGATCGCCAACGTAGCGCACTCGATTGATAGCTAAAGGTTTGCGTGCCGGCTTTTTCAGACCCGGAATCGGCAAAGGCATTGATTCAATATGTGGCTGGTTACTTACCAGTTCCGCACTTTCAAAGGCCGCTATGGCACCTGGCAACGCTCGCGCCTCGTCCATGCGAATACCCTTAATCTCTGCATGTGCGTAAGGGCTACGCACTGCTACCATATACAAGGCTGGTGGTCTCCCCTCAGGGGACTTCAGGTCGTCGACATAATGCCCAGATCCAGTAATCAATCTGTAGTCTTCTCTTCGACGTTCCAAACCAGCCGCAATAGTCGTCTCTATCATATACCTTCCCTTTTTGTAATTTTCGTGTGAATACTCAATATTATATCCCCCGATGGGAAAAATACCTATAAATAGCCTTATTATTTACAAATGTGAATGAACTTGCCTGCTTGACGTACTTAAACTAGACACTCTACAATGGACAGAGGCGACAACCCATAACGAGAACCGATCTGTATCTAAAGGAGTTTATCATGACAGATCG
>JBKPBA010000385.1:0-8740 GCA_046726675.1 Chloroflexota bacterium | reverse complement strand
ATTAAGCGTAGGCAGACCAACTCCTACTTTTATCGCGATATCGGCCCAGGCTGACTGTTCACTATTACCCCGGTTACCACGCCCCAGGCTGTTTTGCAGTTTGACGAACTGGCGGAACTGCGCAACACGTTCAGCAGGCTTTGCCGCTTTGCCCTTTACATCATCACTCGCAGGAAGCATATCGAGCAGCGCGCGTGCAGCGGCATAGCTCTCCGGGTGAATAAAGGTGTTGTCCAGTGGCTCGACGCCATTAGCAACTTTGAGAAAGCCTGCTGCTTGCACAAATGTGGCGGGGCCGAGACCAAGTACCTTCTGCAGTTCTGCACGCGATTTGAAAGAGCCATGTTCTTCGCGATATTTGAAAATGGCATTGGCAACACGCGTATTAATGCCTGAGACGTGCTTGAGCAGGGCAGCCGAGGCCGAATTGACCTCTACACCGGCGAAGTTGACGCACGACACCACAACGCGCTCAAGCATAGCTGCGAGTTCTTTCTGGTCTACATCGTGCTGGTACAGTCCCACCCCGACAGCTTTCGGATCGATCTTCACTAATTCGGCCAGTGGATCTTGCAAGCGCCGCGCAATTGAGATAGTGCCACGCTGTGTCGCATCAAGCATGGGAAATTCCTGGCGAGCTGCCTCTGACGCTGAATAGACAGATGCGCCCGCCTCATTGACAATCACGTAACCTATCTTCCCGCCGTTGCCTGTCTCCCTTTCAAGTTCTCGAATCAATTCAGCGACCAACTGCTCTGTCTCACGCGAGGCAGTGCCATTACCTATAGCAATTACGCCGATATTATGCTGAGCCAGCAACTTGCGCAGCGTTTGCTGAGCCTTCTCAGTCTGGTGCAGGTACATCGTGTCAGAATCGATATATTTGCCATTTTCATCCACAATCGCGAGCTTACAGCCTGTTCGAAAGCCCGGATCAATGCCAAGCACCTTGCGCCCACGTAACGGCGGCTGCAACAGCAGATTGCGCAAATTTGCCGCAAAAATATTGATAGCGTGTTCTTCAGCTTTGCGCGTGAGTTCAACACGCACTTCTCGCTCCATGGCTGGAGCGAGAAGACGCTTATAGCCATCTTCCATTGCTTCCGCAAGTTGACCAGCGAACGGCGAAGTACCCTTCACAGGATAATGCTGAATGATATGTGCTTGTTCCTGCTCGAAGGTTTGAGAGATACTGACACGCAGCACTTATTCGCGCTCCGCACTGTTTAGCGCAAGCACGCGATGAGGAACAAGCTTGATGACACTCTCGTTGAATTCGTAGTACAGTTGATAAACGCCATTTGGGTCCTTCTCTGCAACTTTTTCAGGATCTGCGACTTTGGCTGTGATAATGGAATGCTTGAAAAAGGAGGCTCGTATATTACCCCGCACGTTCGCATCCTCGGAAATGATCTCTGCGACGATATCACGCGCTCCAGCATAAGCTTCCAGGCTCGTCTCCACACCCTTTTCTGGATGCAGAAAAGGTTGAGCATGTTCCTCAAGGATAGCATCAGCGTTTCCTTTCAGTTCAGGCTGTTGCAGTATGAGTTCAGCCAGCGCTGCAAGGCCTTTCTCACGGGCAACACTGGCGCGAGTTTTACGTTTGGGGCGATAGGGTAAATAGAGGTCTTCTACCTCTTGCAAGGTGGAGGCAGCAAGAATGGCGGCTGTTAGTTCTGGTGTCAACTTTCCCTGCACATCGATTAAACGTCGCACATCGGCTTTGCGTTCGTACAATGCTCGCAAAGCACCCGCTCGATCAGCAATAGCTTGAATTTGCACTTCATCCAGGCTGCCAGTTACTTCCTTACGGTAGCGTGCAACGAAAGGAATAGTATTTCCTTCGTCCAGCAACGCTATGGTATGCGCAATCTGTCCGCTATGTATCTGTAATTCAACACTAAGCATTGAGGCGAGTTTTGTTATGGAAAGTGTTTCCTCAACACTTGTTTCGGTGAGAGTTGTTTCCTGGTTTGTCAAATACGTTGCCTACCTTTAGGGGTTCACAAACGGCCCATGATAACCTCTGCTACGAGATCCTCTGGTCCGGACATGATTGGTTTACTGCGGAACAATATACGTACATAATCGAACTCGAAAACATCGGATTTGCGACCGAGTCTAGGAGTGTAGTAAACACGTGTACCATCCTGGTCAAACGAATCGTAGCGGCTAGCGTCTTTTGGTTCGCGGGTATCGACCGATACCTCGTAAAAAGTGCCGCTTCAGCAACGAAGAGGATCGAGAGTGACAGTCAGCACCGTACTCCCTACCTGCTGTAAGTATGCTTGTAGTTTTTCGGAGATAATTGCACGCATGTTTAAGGATATCCTCTCCCCTGCATTTTTGCTCTAAATCTAGACCTGCCCAGTATGCCGCCAACCAGGCCAAACCCTATCGCGCACAGCACACCGCCTATGAGAAAAACTGCCACACTTGTCCCTGACTGTGGAGCTGCAGGATGAACAGGAAGGGTAGCGCCAACTACCGTTATTGCGTTTTGCAACTGTGTGCTAGCATCTTGAGGAGTACCATTTTGCTGCGCATTCGCTGTCTGTAGCGCTATGTTTTGTGAAACTAATACCGCGAAACCAACAGCTACTACAATCCAGAATAGAACAGTACTAACAATTCCTGCCCAGAATCCTGCCCAGGCCCCTCGTAAGGTTGTCCCTCCC
Source organism: Chloroflexota bacterium (assembly GCA_046726675.1). Lineage (GTDB taxonomy): Bacteria > Chloroflexota > Ktedonobacteria > Ktedonobacterales > Ktedonobacteraceae > DATMNR01. Next base: position 6,059 of record JBKPBA010000385.1, on the reverse strand, counting down.
CTGCGGGTGGTTAAGAAACCAGCCAGCATAAAAAAAAGAAATCCCTCTACTATTGCCATGTAGAAAAACACATCTTTTTTCATAATCAGCACGATAAAAGCAGCCAGCACGCCTTGAACCATTCCCCAAAGACAACCCTGTCTTCCTGGACTTGGTAATGGCCGGTAATCTGGCATCGCTCTCGCTGGCTTCGGCTTCGAGGTAACAGGACTAGCAGGTAGCACAGGATACGCAGCGGGTTGAGGGCTTATGTATTGATATGAAGGGATTGGGGCTGGTGCAGGCTGTGGCACACTCTGCCGATCAACGCCCTGAGGCTGCGGTTGAACCTGAGATATGGCTCCCTGTGTGTATGCATAAGACATACTGGAGCCTCCATTCGCAATGGTCGGATCTGCATATGACGTGAAAGATGGATTCTGTAACGCCTCAGCAAACTTGTCCATACTACGGTAACGTTGATCAGCATCTACAGACAATGCTTTGAGTAGCACACGTTCCACGTTTGGCGACAACATCGGATTGAGCAGACGTGGTGCTATCAATTCATCGCGATAGCTACGATTGACGGACTCAGGAGGTAATTTCAAGGTCAGTAAGAAATACATTGTGGCAGCCATCGCGTAAATATCCGATTGCGGATTGGTTTTCCCAACGTATTGTTCGATTGGGCTATACCCCCCTGAAACAGCTCGCACCATGGTCTGAGTATCACTATTTGGGTCGTAGAGCTTGGTCAGGCCAAAATCAACCAGGACAGCTGTCTGATCAGGGGTCAAAATGATATTACCGGGCTTGATATCGCGATGAATAACTGCAGGATTTCGGCTATGCAATTCGTTCAAAACATACATAATTGGTACGAGCCAGTTAACGACCTCCTGTTCACTACATGGTCTACCCTGCAGCTTGAGTAGTTGCTGTAAGGTCTTCCCCTCAATCAATTGCATTACCAGGTAGAAACGACCATTGGATTCAAAGGCATCATAGACTCTTGGTAGATGCTTACTCTTGACAGTGAAAAGAACGGCAGCTTCCATCAGTGCCCGGCGACGCGCCGTGGGAGTCACATCATATGTCTCTTTGATTGCGCAAAGCCGGTCCCCCTCACTGGAATCGATGCCACGATAGACAGCGCCAAAACCGCCTCTATTGATAAGTCCATCGACGACATAGTGTCCCCCAATCGTTGTCCCCGGATCCAGCGGTATCGATTCGGTCATACAAGTTTTCCTTTGAGAGCTTCACGTAATCCATAGCGATATTATACAGCTTTTTGTACCCAAAATTGCTACAAAATCCCTCACTTTTCTTACAACGAGGGGACAGGAGAAAATTAGGGCGCTCTGTTATATTCCTCGATTTCGCTACCCTACTATGTTAACGCATTAACGTATCTACGATACAATTCTCACACCAGTTACATATCATCTAGATTTCTTTCATTGTTTGCAATAACTCCACGGTGTGATAAAATGACACGGTAGATAGCTGATCTTTCATCACCCTGTTCGGATAACAGAGTTTGGCATGTACTCCCGCGCCTATAGCGGGTCAAGCGAATGAGGAAGAGAGCCAGTATTTGGAACAAGAAGTTATGTTTGAAGCCGAAAAACCCGTCGAGCCAGAACGTGAAGCCATCCAGGAAACAGACTTGAATAGCCTGGCGCAAAGCGATAGTCTGCGTCTCTACCTCCGCGAGATCTCTCGTATTCAACTTCTCAACGCAGCCAAAGAGTCCTATCTCGCTGAACGTGCTGAACAAGGAGATAAAGAGGCCCGCAACAAGCTGATCGAAGCCAATTTACGGCTTGTCGTAAGTATTGCGAAAAAATATGTTGGGCAGGGTCTTTCTCTTGAAGATTTAATCGGCGAGGGTAATATAGGGCTGATCCGCGCTGTTACCAAGTTCGACTATCGTAAAGGCTTCCGCTTCTCTACGTATGCCACATGGTGGATTAAACAGGCGATCACCCGTGCTATCTTAGAGGGTACACGCGTTGTACGCTTACCCGTATATATCATGGAAGAGGTTATGCGTGTAAAACGCATGACACGTCAACTCTATCAAGAACTCGGACGCGAGCCCACCGCTGAAAATATTGGTGAACGCCTGGGCATGAGCGCTGAGCGTGTAAATGAACTCATGATTTGGGCGGAGAAAGTCTTCTCGTTGGATGCTCCTCTCTCTGAAGAAGAAGAAAATACCCTTGGCGATATTCTTGAAGATACACGTGAACGTGGGCCAATGGAGATTACAGATCAGCGTCTACTGCGTGAAGAGATACGCAAAGTGCTGGGGCAACTCACCTTGCGCGAACGCCAGGTCATCGAATTGCGTTTCGGTTTGATAGACGATCATGACCATACACTTGAAGAAGTAGGGAAGAAATTAAAGGTTACCCGCGAACGAGTACGCCAGATCGAAGAACGAGCCATTCGTAAGTTACGCCATCCAGCGGCAAGCCGCATACTCAAGGATTATCTCGATTGAGAAATCTTTCTCTTTTACGTTACGGCAATATGGATGAGATATAAGTACATTTAGATAATGAAACGATAGCCATTACACTCATGACGTTTATTCATTGTAGAGCGATTAAACCAGAGTATTCAAGTGGTGTGTCACCATTTGGAACGCCCAGCAAGGTATAGAGGGATGAATAGGTAGGGAAAGGAGGGCAGCGTTCCCTCCCCGGAATTTGAATGCGATTCAAGCTGGGGTCCCTGCGCTGTAACACAAATGAACGAACTGGCAGGCCAGAGCCTGGGTGGCTATCAATTGGAGGAGGAGATAGGGCGCGGCTCCATGGGGATGGTGTATCGCGGTAAGCAAATTGCTCTTGGGCGAGAGGTAGCGATTAAAGTTCTACCACGCGCATTGGCGAAGGATGCCTCATACGTGGCGCGTTTCATCCGAGAAGCTCAAATTATCGCCGGATTGAATCATCCAAATATTGTGCAAATCTACGATGCAGGGCAACAAGGTGGGTTGCTCTATTTTGTCATGGAATACGTACAAGGGCCGACCATCGGAAGTTTATTGCTAATCGATGGCTCAATGCCGCAGTACCTCGCTACCGAATACACAGCGCAGATTGCTGACGCGCTCGATTCAGCTTACAAAGAGCGCAACGTAATCCATCGCGACATTAAACCAGAAAACTTGATGCTTGATCGTTGGGGCAAGATTAAAGTGATGGATTTTGGCCTCGCTCGCGCTCCAGGGCAACTACAAATCACCCTGGCGAAGACGTTAGTTGGTAGTATCTACTATGCCTCGCCCGAGCAAGTATGGGGACAAACACTAGATAACCGCAGCGACATTTATGCATTAGGTGTTGTTCTTTACGAAATGGTCAGTGGACATCGCCCCTTTACTGGGCGCACCTTACCAGAACTAACCCACGCCATTGTCGAAGGCACACTACGACCACCAAGTACATTTAATCCAGACATCTCCAAAGAGCTGGAAAAGATCATACTGACAGCAATGGCGCGCAATCGCGACGAACGCTATGAACATGCCGGGTTGATGGCTCAAGACTTACGCACGCTCAACTTAAGACCGCCCGCTGTTACTGCAACACGGGACCCTATACTCCCTACAACCGCAAACCAACGAGGATCACGTGAGAGCATAGTAGTACGCCCTCCCAAACGACCACAGGTCCAACGACCACGCTACCTGGATTTGGAAGCCACACAACCACCACCAGGCGAATCCAGGAAACACTCTCCTGGAGAACCTGCGCTTGAGCAGTCCCCCCACCAGGGCAAAGCAACCGACATTGACTATGAGGATGAAGTTCCTACAAAACCTCTTGGTCCCATTATGGACCTCGATACACTTACTCAGCAGAATGTTGAACAAGCTCAACCTCCGACAAAGACGAATTCAGAGACGCGACGTACCCTGTGGAGACAGTTGCAGCGCATATTCAAGCAAACATAGTGTAGCGGGTGTGCGTACGATTTTTGCACGGAGTGCCCGTAGGGGCCAGATTTATCGCGCCCACGGGTGGAGAGGGGTAAACGTCTGCATGAGCCGCCCCCACCCCCTGGGCGCGATAAATCTGGCCCCTACGACTTGTCATCATTTCGCTCGGCTGAATGTCTCTGCAAAAATCCTACGCGCCCCCTAGGGTAGCAATTCCATTGCACACTTTTCGCTTCCACGTTATACTAGAAACAGGTAAGCAATCTGGTAAATTGGAGACTTTTTAGCATGAATCCTTCGCAACTGACATTTGGAGTTGCCTTTTTAGCAGGTCTGGCATCTTTTCTTTCCCCCTGCGTGTTACCACTGGTACCAATCTACCTGGCGCAACTCGTCGGCCAGAGTGTGTATCAATCTACCGGTGACCAGGAAGAACGTCCCATGAGACTGACAACCTTTCTGCATGCAGTGATGTTCGTATCTGGCTTTACTCTGGCTTTTGTCGCATTGGGAGCTACCGCCAGTACGCTGGGGGAATTCCTACATATCCATCAGTTCTTACTGCGCCAGATCGGTGGTATCTTGCTGATCATTATAGGGCTACACTTGACAGGCCTGTTGAAATTGCCATTTCTGTATTGGCAAAAGCGGTTTGACTTTCGCCCGAATCGTCCCAGTTATCCAGCTTCCTTTGTGATTGGCCTGGTTTTTGCTATAGGCTGGACACCCTGCGTTGGGTTAATTCTGGGACCTGTCCTGGTGTTAGCTTCCAATGCCGCCACACTGCGTGAAGGCGTGTTATTACTACTGGTCTATTCACTTGGTTTGGGCGTGCCATTTCTGCTGTTAGGTCTCGGACTCGATCACTTCAGCGAGCTATTGAAGTGGCTAAAGCCGCACGCGGGAAAGATTGAAATTGGAACAGGGGTAATTATGATTCTGATGGGTGTCATGATTTATTTCAACTGGTTAATCTACCTCAACAGGTATTTCAACCTGGGCATCTCTGTTTAGCCAGATGAAATCCTGAACTCAATGCAGAGTGCCGTTATGCAAAGTCAATCGACGAACCCAAGATTCTTTGGATGTTCGTGGCTTCATTGCTACGAAATCGGCTATTGTGAGCAGATATTGAAGATTACTAAAAGCTTTAGTAATCTTCAATATCTGCTCGAATCTCCATCTCAACAGCGGGATCAAGAGTGACAGGCTCGCCTATAGGCGTACGAGCCAGGCGCAATACAGCTTCACGCAAGTGTGCAGGTGCGCGCTCGATTGTACAGCGTTCATGAATAAGTCTTTTGATCCGCATATCGAAATGAAAGCGACACTCACAATATGGACAATCAGTGAGATGCTGCTGTACGATTTCAACTTCGTGAACGCTGAGTTCCCGATCAATATAAAGATGAAGACGAGCTGCTGTCTCAAAACAATTCATAGTCATTTCCTCAATTTCCTGGCTCTCACAGGTTTTATAGACTCTTGTGGCTCGTCATAACATAAGTTCTGTACATTTTAACATAATTAGAGGGGACTTTCATTCCCGATGCTAGTGAGTTATACTGCAAGGGCAGGATACCCACAACAGCGGATCGAATCCGCCGATAGAGGAGTTATTGTATGTCCGAAGAGCCGAAGCTTCAAGCAGCGCCGGCCACTGAAGCCACGGAGAATCAAGTAACAGAAGATTTTGAGGCAGGTGTACTTGCCCAGTTAGATAGCCTTTACCGTACAGCACTGCGTTTGACACATAACCAGCAAGAAGCCGAAGACCTGGTACAAGAAACCATGCTCAAGGCATTTCGTTTTGCCAAAAGCTATACGCCCGGCACCAATCTACGCGCCTGGCTCTTTCGGATTTTGAACACATCTGCAATCAACCGCTATCGAAAGCAAGCTACACACCCAACAACAACCCCATTACCCGAAGGTGAAGACTTCTTTCTGTATAATCGCATTAGCGATATGAGCGGACAGGAGCTGAGCGCCGCAGCAGAGGAAGAGGTCCTGAGCAAGTACCTTGATGAGGATGTATTCAACGCGTTAAACGCTTTGCCCATCAATTTCCGCATGCCTGTCATACTGGCCGATATCGAAGGCATGTCTTACAAAGAGA
>JBKPBA010000384.1:0-11482 GCA_046726675.1 Chloroflexota bacterium | reverse complement strand
GGGACCATCTCAGCTCCTACCTGGTGGCTGAGTGCCGATTCGCTCACAACGACCCCTGCCAGGAAGGCACCAAGCGCCAGGGAAACACCAAAGACAGACGAGGCCCCAAGCGCTGTCCCGACCGTAATCACAACAATCGCGACAATGAAGAGTTCCCGAGAACGCAAATGCGCCATCTGCAGCAGGAACCAGGGGATGACTCGCGTCCCGGCTACTACCATCAGCGCTGCAAATGCCCCGGTTTTCAACAGGGCAATGCCAGCCACTTGCCAGAGTGGCTCCTGCTTCTCTGTAGAGAGCGCTGGGAGCAGCACAAGAATGAGTACGGCGATCAGATCCTCCAGCACCAGCCAGCCCACAGCCACCTGCCCATGCGAAGTATTGAGCAGTCCTTGATCCATCAAATTGCGGATCATAACCACGGTACTGGCAATAGTGAGAGCCAATCCGAGCAAGACGCCAGCAGCGAGTGACCATCCCCATAGGTGAGCCAGAAGTAGGCCGAGTCCGGTGATCACGGCTATCTGGACGAGTGCCGCGGAAATAACGGTATCTCGGACTGCCCACAGGTCACGCAGCGAGAAATGCAGGCCGACATCAAACAAGAGAAAAATCACGCCGAGATTGGCCAGCTGCTGGATTGTCGGGAGATCACCGCTGAAGCCAGGCGTAAAAGGACCAATAGCGACACCAGCCAGCATATATCCTACCATGGATGGCAGCTTCAGACGGCGAGCAAGAAGCCCACCTATAAATGCCGCCAGGAGTGCCAGGGTAATATTGATCAGTATCGGAAATTCATGCTGCATCCATTCCCTCCCTCCTCAGCAGAAGTGGATCCTGGGTAGAGCGATAGTACCTGTTTGTCTTGTTATTCATCTGAAGATAAAGCATGGTATCGAGCTTTCATGGTTCACTTTCACCATCCCACAAACTATCGATTATCTCCACTTGCTGGGAGATATGTAGGAACTGAGGGAAGAAACCTGCGTACAGTGAGGCATCAACGCATGCCTCAAATACGAGCATACCATCTTGAGGTGAGACCATGCTGTGGGAAGTCTGAGACAGAGCTGAGAATACCCTGCCGAGATCTCTTTCCGTTGATTCTCAATTCCATCTCAGCTACTCCACAGATCTAGTTCATACGAATAGCGTATGCTCATTCTACCAGGGGTAAGAGGGGACGATTCTTTGCCCCCTTGGTACGGATGAAATAGAACAAACATATTGTGAGCACAATCAAGAGGGAGGAACAGATGTTATCTTCGCACCGTCAAGACCGTTTTCGCGCATACGTGCAGCACCTTATCACCCGGCACACGCATGCTGTCGCCCACCTTCCACGCTGGCGTCATCCCCTGGTCGGCTATCTTGCTGGCCTCCTGTTAGTAGGTCTCGGTCTGAGTTTGGTACTGGTAGAAAGACAACTGCTGCTCCCTTTCTCATTTCCTGGCGTTCCACTCCTGTTTACCATCGTGCTGGTAGCCCTGCTGTGGGGAGTAGGACCAGCGTTTTTTGCCATACTGTTGAGCTTGCTAGTTCTCGATTACTGGTATGTTCCTCCCTTTGGAACGCTCGGTGCCTATGGATGGAGCGGCATGCTTCAACTGCTTACGTTTGCCAGTGCTGGCATCATCGTTGCTCTCCTCACGAATCAGCGCGAGGTTGCACGGGTGCGAGCGCGGGTCGCTGAGAGTGAGGCAATGCTGCGTGCAAACCAACTTGAAGCGACGTTTGAAGCCATGAATGACGGTGTGGTCATCTACAACAGGAAGGAGCAGATTCTGCATACCAATGCAGCTACCCGTCGTCTCTTTGGACTGGGCGCAATACCATCGAAAGATGAAGCCGATGCAGGACAGGAACTGCTGCTCCATGCAGTGCAGCGCGATGAGCAGGGGCAGCTTCTTCCTGAGAAGCGACGTCCACTAGCTCGCCTGTTTGCAGGTGAGGTTCTCACTGGCACGCAAGCCAGAGATGTCCTGGTGTCTACACCTGACGCTCGTCAGGTGGTGCTCAACATGAGTGGAGCTCCCATACGTAGTGAAGCGGGAACCATCGAGCGGGTTGTGCTCATCTATCGGGATGTGACAGAGCGCCGTCGGCTCGAGCAGCGTACGTCCGAAGCACTCCGTGCGTTGCTCGCGATGGCGGAGGTGCTGATCCAGTTCCCCGAGCACCTCCGGTGGGATGAAGAAACGACCCCTCACAGCGACACAGAACGGGTGGGGCAGCGGATGGTCGAACTTACGCGGAGTGTGGTCGAGAGCGTGCATGTCGTCATGCTCTCGGTAGAGCCAGAAGAGGAGATCGTTCGTCCTATCGCTTCCGTGGGATTTACGCCTCAAGAGGAGCAACAGTGGCAGGAACGGATGATGACCGCTCCGTTTCTTTCTGATCACATTGGAAGTCACACGCTCCTCTCGCACCTCAAATACGATGAGGTCCTGATCCTCGAGGGGATGACCTTGCCGTTCTATACCTCTGTCTTTCCCTATTATGTACGGACCGTTCTGGTCGCCCCCATCCGTATCGAGAAACGCCTGATTGGTGTGCTGTGTGTCGATGACGGCAGTCGAGGGCACACCTACACCTCGCACGAAATGACCCTGACGCATACTATTGCTGGACTGGTGGCACTGATCCTCGCACGAGCACAACTGCAGCGTGAACATGCAGAGGCACGGGCAAATGAGCTTGCCCTGCGTGAGGCGAACCGCCGAATGGAAGAATTCCTGAGCATCATCTGCCACGAACTGAAAACCCCTTTGACCGTCATGCGCGGGAGTCTTCAGTTAGCGGATCGTAAGGTGAAGCGCCTCGTCTCTTCGGAAGCACTGTTTCCCGACGAAATGAGGCGCTTTGCCCCCATCCTGGCACTGCTGGAACGCGCCAGGAACCAGGTCAGTATCCAGGATCGCTTAGTCAACGACCTGCTGGATGCCTCACGTATCCAGGCGCAGACGCTGCACCTGCTGAAAACACCCTGTAATTTGGTGAGCATTGTCCAGGAGGCAGTCGAAGACCAGCGTCAAATAAAACCCGCACGAACCATTCACCTGGAGATGCTCGCGAGGAAAGAGGTGTCTGTCTACGCTGATGCCGACCGTCTCGTGCAAGTGGTCACTAACTACCTGACGAATGCGCTTAAATACTCCTCGGCAGATCGACCCGTCGAAGTCCGTCTTCATGTGGAAGGGCAGATCGCACAGGTCTCGGTGCGTGATGAGGGACCGGGACTGCCTGCGGCGGAACACGAGCGGATCTGGGAGTGCTTCTATCGTGTGCCATGCATCGAAGCGCAGAGCGGGTCCGGAGGAGGACTTGGTGTGGGTCTCTCTGTGTGTCGAACCATCATCGAACGGCATGGTGGGCAGGTGGGAGTGGACAGTCGCCCTGGTGAAGGCTCTATCTTCTGGTTTAGGTTGCCACTTGCCACACACGGCAGCATGGATGAAGAGGCCGTGGTCTGAGAAGCAGTACTGTTTCCTCACTACCTCTTACAATAGCAGAACATACCTGTTTCCAGGATGTATTTCCTTGTGGATTGGATTGAACGCCAGTATTGGGGCTTCTCGCCTCTGATCTCCGTGAGTTACATCGACAAGCGCATGCATTTTTTTTGCAAGAGAAAAGTGGCTCTCCCTCTCAGTGATGTTGGTGGCGAATGCAACAATCGAGCTTGAACTCTAAGGTAGGAAGTTCAGAATGACACTCAGTTTGACAATTCGCCACCTAAATCTACTTTAAGTTAGTTCGCTTGCTTTCTCATCTACATCACAGCCTTGTCACAGGATCAGTTCAGGGAAGCAAGCTATGCTTCTCATTGATGAGTGAAAAGAGAAGCGGTAGCTACCGCTTCCAAAAAGCAGAGCGCGACAGTGAGCAGGACCCTTCCTTGCAGCGGAAACGGCCATACTCGTCTCTTGCTTGCTTTGCAAAAGACGTTCCTCGCCAAAGATGCTGCGGAATTCGTCTACCTTGGGCATTCATCTGGGTAAGAAAGGCTTGCCCTTAATGACCACTCTCAAAGGAGGTATACCATATGTTAGCAGATCGTCCCATCCATACCACGCTCCCAGTAGCTGATTTGGAACGCGCCAGGCGCTTTTATACTGAAAAGCTGGGGCTGACCCCGGAGACTGAATTGCCAGATATGCGCGATGGGTTGTTCTATCGTTGTGGTGGAGGCACCAGATTTCTGTTATTTCCCTCTCCCAATGCTGCCAGCGGAACCCACACGCAGATGACCTGGAGGACGAACGATATTGAGGCCGAGATGGCCGCTCTCAAAGCCCGCGGGGTGGTGTTTGAAGAGTACGATACGCCAGGCCTGAAGACCGTCAACAGCCTGGCTACAATAGGACAGAGCAAAGGGGCCTGGTTTATAGATAGCGAAGGCAATCTGCTGGCTTTAGGGCAGTTTGACTAGAGGCGAATTCACGGGGTATACTTTACGTCGGGGCGGTCATGACGGTCTGAGAGGAGAGTCCTAAGCGTTCTCTCCTTAACTAGCATACACCATACATAAGGATGTCGAGCATCAATGATCCCTACAAGATCTCCTAGAAAGGCGGCGGTAGAGCATCGTCATCTCACAATATGATGCGCAAAAGCTCGCTCGCGCCAAGTGATATTTGACAAAGGGGGAACCGCGATGGTAATTCGTGTGCTGATTGTGGATGACCACAGCATTGTGCGTGAGGGCTTGTGCATGCTCCTTGCCCGTGACCCGGACCTGGAGGTAGTGGGAGAGGCGGCAGATGGAGACGAGGCGATTCGGCAGGCCAGACACCTGCGGCCGGATGTAGTGGTCATGGACTTGCTCATGCCAGTCCTGGATGGGTTTGCCGCGACCCGGGCGATCCGCAACGAACTGCCGGAGACTGAGGTGCTCGCCCTCACCAGCGTCCTGGAGAACGCATCAGTGGTTGAGGCGATTCGGGCAGGGGCGATTGGCTACCTGTTTAAGGACGCCCATGTGGCGGAACTCCGCACCGCTATCAAATCGGCCGCCTCTGGGCAGGTGCATTTTTCCCCCCAAGCCTCCCCCTATCTCCTGGATGCCGTCCGCAAGCCAGATTCTCCCGAACCCCTGACCCCGCGTGAAATGGATGTACTCCGCTTGCTCGCACAGGGACACTCTAATAAAGAAATCGCCCGCACTCTGTATCTGGCCGAGGAGACTGTCAAGTTCCATGTGCGTCATATCCTGGCCAAACTGGGCGTCCAGAGCCGAGTCCAGGCCATTCTCGCGACGATCCGGTTGGGAATGGTTTTCCCCCAGTCATAAGCGTAGCAGGGGGCACCAGACCATGCTTGAGTTGGACCAGGAAAGCAGCACGTATGCTGGCAGAGGGAGATCGCCGAAACAAGACGAATGCGCCCCTTTGCGGCAAGCAAAAGCAGCGTCAAGATGGCGACGCACTGCCAGTGATAGTTTGCTGGCCACAGCAGGAGTCGCCCTGGTCACCGTTATCATCGCTGTCGTGCACCTATATCCACGCCTTCCCAGCATTGTGTTGATTTATCTGCTCGTGATCATCGCCCTGGCCTGCCTGCGGGGAAGCTACGCTGCCCTCCTGGCAGCCGTGCTGGCCAGCTTCTCTTTTGACTTCTTCTTCACTCCCCCGCTCTACGAGTTTTCCTTCGCCGACCTGACTGCCGACGACCTGCTCGATCCGTGGGTCTTCCTGGCCACGGGTATCATCACTGGCCAGTTGATTGTAGCCCTGCAGCGTCGTGCCGAGCAGGCCAGGCGCAGAGAGCAAGAAACACGTCTCCTCTCTGAACAGGCACAGCAACTCGCTGCCCTCCAGGAACGCCAGCGCCTCGCTCGCGAGTTGCACGACTCGGTCTCCCAGGGCCTCTACGGTATCAGCCTGGGAGCACATACAGCCCGAGAAGCCCTCGACAGTGATCCAGGCGAGGCGATCGCCCCGCTGGAGTACGTGATTGTCCTGACCGAGGCATGCCTGGCCGAGATGCGGGCCTTGATCTTCGAGCTCCGCCCTGAATCGCTTGCCTCCGAGGGGGTCATTGCCGCGATCACCAAACAGGTGGCTGTCTTACGCACGCGTTACAAACTCTCGGTCGATGTCCAACTGGTTGAGGAGCCGCCTCTCTCCCTTGAGCGCAAGCAGGCGCTCTACCGCATCACCCAGGAAGCTCTGCACAACATCGTCAAACATGCCTGCGCCAGCACGGTCACCCTACGACTCGCGAGGCAGGAGGGCGAGCTGATCTTAGAAGTCTGCGATGATGGAAAAGGCTTTGACCCGACCGGGCCGTTCCCCGGTCACCTCGGGCTTCTCTCAATGCAGGAGCGTGCGGCTCAGATGGGTGGCAACTGCACCATTGAGAGCGCACCGGCACAGGGGACTTTTTTTCGGGTGTGCATTCCTATTCCCTCCCACGAAGAGTCCGAGGCAGCTGGGGAAGTGGGCGAACGACACTGAGAAGAGACCCCTTGCTTCCCCCTTTCGAGTAGGTACCCTGTCCCACCAAAGAGGGAACAAGAACACGCCTAATGAGGGTAGCCTCATCCAATTTTGATTCCTCATACTAGAAAAGGGAACACGAAAAGTACCACTATTTCTGGGTTTATCGTGCGTTTTCGTTCCAATGCTCCTCAGGAATCTCATTACAGACATTAAGGAGCAAAGAGAGAGGAGGGAGTCATTCCATGATGTGGATATTGACTGTGCAAGGAGGTCAGGAGCCATGATGCGTTGGATCATTGGATGGAGCCTGAAGTTCCGACTCTTCGTGCTTGCTCTCGCCGTGGCGTTGATGATCGTGGGCATCACCCAACTTCGCAACATGCCGGTAGATGCCTTACCCGAGTTCGCGCCTCCATATGTGGAGGTGCAGACCGAAGCCCTCGGACTTTCGGCCCCCGAAGTAGAAGAATTAGTCACCCTCAACCTGGAGGAGTTACTGAACGGTACGCCATGGCTTCAAACCATGCGCTCGACGTCGGTCCCCGGGCTGTCGTCGATCACCCTCATTTTCCAGCCAGGGACCGATATCATCCGCGCGAGGCAGTTAGTGAGCGAGCGGCTGAGTTTGGCGTATGCGTTGCCAAATGTGGCACAACCGCCTGTCATTCTGCCTCCCCTTTCGGGGACGAGCCGGGCCATGATCGTCGGGTTGTCCTCGAAGCAGATATCTGCAATCGAGATGTCGGTTCTCGCGCGTTGGAACATCCGGCCTGCCCTGTTGTCCGTTCCGGGCGTAGCTAATGTGGCCATCTGGGGCATGCGGGACCGGCAGTTGCAGGTGCAAGTCGATCCGGCAAAGTTGCGAGAGAGTCACGTCACACTCGATCAAATCGTCTCAACTACCGGCAACGCCTTATGGGTGTCGCCACTCAGCTTCTTGAACGCGTCGACGCCTGGCAGCGGCGGATGGATCGATGGACCCCAACAGCGGATCGAGGTCCGGCACGTCTTGCCCATCGCGTCACCAAAGGATCTTGCCCAGGTGAATGTTGAGGGGACGAAGTTAACTCTGGGCGATGTGGCCGCGGTGGTGGAAGATCATCAGCCCCTCATCGGGGACGACATTCTCAACAACAGTCCCAGTCTCTTGCTCGTCATCGAGAAGTTCCCGGGTGCTAACCCACAGGATGTGACGCGAGGGGTGGAAGCAAAGCTCGCTGAGTTGCAGCCTGGCCTTTCCGGTATCCAGATCAACACCAACATTTTCCGGCAAGCGAATTTCATCGATATGGCGATCGGCAACCTTACCTGGTCACTGCTCATCGGCTTTCTGCTCATGGTGCTCGTCCTCCTCGCCTTTTTTTACCACTGGCGTGTCGCGCTGATCAGCCTGGTGGTAATCCCATTGTCGCTGGTAGCGGCAGGGCTGGTGCTCTACCTGCGCGGGTCTACGATGAACGTGATGGTGCTGGCGGGATTGCTGATAGCCATCATCATCGTCGTCGACGACGCGATCGTCGACGTAGAGAACATCGTACGGCGCCTGCGCCAGCATCGCCGTGAGGGGAGCGACCGGCCAATGGCGAGCATCATCCTGGAGGGCTCGCTCGAGATGCGCAGCGCCATGATCTTTGCGACGCTGATCATCCTGCTGGCTGTGTTGCCGATCTTCCTCCTGGGGGGCGTCTCCGGCGCCTTCTTCCAACCCCTGGTCATCTCCTATGCACTGGCCTTGCTCTCCTCAATGGTGGTAGCGCTGACCGTCACGCCGGCGCTGTGCCTGCTCCTGTTGCGCAATGTCCCGCTCGAGCGGCGCGAGTCCCCCCTCCTGCGCTGGCTGCAACGGGGCTATGAAGGTTTGCTCAGTCGGCTCATTCGCCTGCTGCACCCGGTGTTCCTCGCCATCGGTGTCCTTACCACCGGCGCCTTCACGTTGGTCAGCCTGGCGCTGTTGCCCTCTTTCGGAGGGACGACAGTGCTCCCTTCGTTCAAGGAGCCAAACGTCATGATCCAGTGGCAGGCTCCCCCAGGCACGTCTTATCCCGAAATGGCCCGCATCACAACGCTGGCCAGTCGCGAGCTGCGAACCATTCAAGGTGTGCGCAACGTTGCAGCCAATATAGGGCGTGCTGTGCTTGGGGATCAGGTGGTCGATGTCAATTCTGCTCAACTTGTGGTCAGTATCGATCCTGCAGCCAACTATGACGCGACGGTGGCTGCCATCCGTAAGGTTGCTGGCGGATACCCCGGGATCAGGAGCGATGTGCAGACCTATTTGAAGGAGACGACCAGCCAGGTGCTGACGGGATCGAGCAACGATATCGTTGTGCGTATCTCCGGCCCCGACCTGGGCGTCCTGCGCAGCAAGGCCGAGGAGGTGAGGAGCGCGCTCTCACAGATCAACGGTGCCGTTGATGTACATACGGAGTTGCAAGTCGAGCAGCCACTGGTGGACATCGAGGTCGATCTCGCCAAGGCTCAGCGCTACGGACTCAAACCCGGTGATGTGCGCCGGGAGGCATCCACGTTGGTGGCAGGCATTGAAGCTGGTAGCCTCTTCGAGGAGCAGAAGGTCTTCCAGGTGGTGGTGTGGGGCACTCCCCAAACGCGCCATAGTCTGACCAGTATCCGCGATCTGCTCATCGATACGCCCAGTGGAGGTCAGGTGCGCCTGGGGGATGTGGCCGACGTGCGCATCGTGCCGACCCCGAACCTCATACAACATGAAACCGTTTCGCGTCGCATCGACGTGGGCCTCAACGTGCGCGGGCGCGACCCCAACGCAGTAGTGAGTGACATCCAACAACGCCTCTCGGCAATCAAATTCCCACTCGAATACCGTTCGGCGGTGCTCGGGGCATACCAGGAAGGACAGGCCGATCAGAGAAACCTGCTCCTCTTCGGTATCGCTGCCGCTATCGGGATCTTCCTCCTCCTGCAGGCAACCTTCGGGAGCTGGCGCCTGGCGACTCTGGCCTTCTTCACTGTGCCATCGGCCCTTCTGGGTGGGGTGCTGGCGGCGTTCGCGGCCGGCGGGGTGATCTCGTTCGCCTCGCTCGCCGGCTTGCTCGCTGTGTTCGGGATCGCGGTACGCAACGGCATCATGCTGATCAAGCACTACCAGCATCTCGAGCGACACGAGGGCGAGCAGTTCGGTCTCGGACTCGTTTTGCAGGGGGCGCGGGAGCGATTCGCGCCGATCCTCATGACCGCGTTAGCAGCAGGGTTGGCCCTGGTACCACTGATGATCTCCGGCAATATTCCCGGTCAAGAGATTGCGAGCCCGATGGCCATTGTTATCCTGGGTGGCCTGATCACCTCGACGCTGCTTAACCTGTTCATTGTCCCTTCCTTGTACTTGCGGTTCGGCGCTAGATCGCAAGCACACCCCTCAAAGGAAATTCCGCAAGTTCAATATGAAAGCATTGAGATAGCTGCCTCTGATGCTTACATGACGAGGAGGAATCCAGATGTGTCATAGAAATCGATGGATGATTGCGCTACTGATCATCGTTGCTGTTCTGACGCTCACAGCCTGTGCTGCACATGCGTCCCAGACCTCAACAGGCTCAACGAACAGTCCACCCGCCAGGGTTGAGCGTATGGGGGGAACGGACCTCAGCCGCGTGATATTGACTGCGCAGGCAGCCAAACGCCTCGGCATCGAGACGGCCCTGGTACGTGACACGCAGGTTCAAGGAAAGCTGCGGAAGGTTGTCCCTTACGCTGCAATGTTCTATGACCTGAATGGCAAAATCTGGGTGTACACGAATCCCGAACCCCTAACCTTTGTTCGAGCTAGCATCAGCGTCGATTACATAGAGGGTGACCTGGCGGTGCTGTCGGAGGGTCCACCCTCCGGCACCAAGGTGGTGACCGTCGGATCACCTGAGTTGTATGGTACCGAGTTCGGGGTTGGGCAATAATTGCGCTAGGAGGTCTTGAGCCATGTTACGTTGGATCGTCAGATCAAGCCTACGCTTTCGTTTCCTCGTGGTTGCTGCCGCCGCTGTGGTGATGTTCCTGGGCACCGAGCAACTTTTCGGCATGCCGGTGGACGTCTTTCCCGAGTTCGCGCCGCCGTATGTGGAGATTCAGACCGAAGGCCCAGGAATGTCCACTCAGGAGGTGGAATCGCTGATCACTGTCCCGTTGGAGAATTCGCTCAATAGTACACCGCATCTCGACATCTTGCGCTCCAAGTCGGTCCCGGGGGTGTCAGCGATCACCCTCATCTTCAAGCCCGGGACCGACATCAT
This sequence comes from Chloroflexota bacterium, assembly GCA_046726675.1. Taxonomy (GTDB): domain Bacteria; phylum Chloroflexota; class Ktedonobacteria; order Ktedonobacterales; family Ktedonobacteraceae; genus DATMNR01. Next base: position 777 of record JBKPBA010000384.1, on the reverse strand, counting down.
GGAGGCACGACAACTGGTGCAAGAGCGCCTTGCAATAGCGATACGTACGTTGCCATCCTGGGCGGGCATACCCTGGATGCTGCCACCCCTTTCTGCGACGAGCCGGGTCATGCAGATCGGAATTTCCTCGAATAACTATTCCCAGACGGATCTGGCGATGACCACATATTGGTCGATCCGGTGGCGCTTGATGGCGGTTCCCGGCGTGGCGAATGTCGTCATTTGGGGCGACCGGTTTAAGCAACTGCAGGTGCAAGCCGATCCGGCAAAGTTGCAAACCTACCATGTCTCGCTGGATGAAGTGCAGGAGGTCACCTCGGATGCCCTGGATTACGGATTATTGAAGTATACGAACGCAGCAAAGACGCGTGTTGGCGGATTCGTCGACACTCCCGCTCAGCGGCTCGCGGTCCAGCACATCTTGCCCGTCATCGGTCCGGAGGACCTGGCTAAAGTGCCCGTCCACGACAGGAAAAAGAGCGATGGCTCGCCGCTGACCCTGGGCGACCTGGGCAAAGTGGTATGGGATCATCAACCGCTGATTGGGGATGCTGTCATTAACGACAGCCCTGGCCTTCTGCTCATCGTTGAGAAATTCCCATGGGGCAATACGTTAGACGTGACGCGGGGGGTCGATGCAGCGCTCGATGAGATGCGGCCCGGCCTTCCCGGTATACAGATCGATTCTACCATCTTCCGGCCAGCGACTTTCATCCAGACAGCGATCGACGACCTCACCAGGTCGCTGCTCATCTCTTGTCTGCTCGTGATGCTGGT
>JBKPBA010000383.1:0-2949 GCA_046726675.1 Chloroflexota bacterium | reverse complement strand
TAAAACACATCGATGGCATCCCAGATCACGAAATGATCAGTGATATGTTCGTATGTCTTATTATCAGCCCTCTGGAAGGAAGCCAGTGTGCGATCAGAAAAAACGACACCCCAGCCATAGGTAACATCTGCCGCATTGCGCTCGATAATGGTGATGTCGTAAGCGGGATTGGTCTTTTTAATGAGCAAGCCACTATAGAGTCCTGCCGGACCTCCACCGAGTATAACTATCTTCATCCGGCCCTCCTCATCCCCTGTCCATGAAGTATCTCAGCAAGGCGGTCGAGTTGGGCTAGATCGGGTACAGTCGGGAAAAGCACCAGCTCGTCACAGCCTGCATCTTGATAGCCACGAATGAACTGAGCCACGGCTTGAGGGCTTGTGAGAAGGCCACCCGCGATTCTCTCCGTGAAAGGACCAGTGAAAGCGTAGTAATCTCTTAGATAGTGATAACCCGCTTTCTTTACAGCATCGTCACCGAGAGCGAAGTAGCCCTGCGCCCAGAGTTGCGGTTTGTCAGGACGACCTGCATCATTCCATGCGGCATAAGCTTTGTCTGCTGCGCGCGCGAAGGCTCGGGGCGGTCCCCCGCCATGCACATAGCCATCCGCGTAACGCACCATGCGAGCGTAGGCCTGGTCACTCAAACCTCCTACCAGCAGGCCTGGGCCGCTGTGACGAACCGTTTTTGGCCCAATATAGTTTTCTTCCCAAATAGATCGTAATGTGGAGAGTTGATCCGAGAGCCGCTTTCCACGACCACGATAGTCGACACCAGCGACGTCATAATCTTCTTTGCGTGCGCCGACTGCCAGACCTAGCACCAGCCTGCCGCCAGAGAGGGCATCAAGCGACGCAGCGGTTTTAGCTAATAAAGAATTATTGTGTAGAGGGCCAATGATGATGGTGGTAGCCAGTTTGACACGGTGAGTAACGCCTGCAACTGTGCCCAGTGTAATGAGTGGATCGTAACTATCATAGACCAGTCGATCCAGTACTCCCAGGCTGGAGAATGGACCTTCATCTGCCCTACAGGCCCATTCGATAATGAACTGTCCTTGCGCACCTGTGACAGAACTTGGTAGTCCAACTCCGACTTGCATGTACGCAACCCCTTTGTTGGTGGAGTGAAATATTGTTAGCTTGCGCTAAGTATGCAACAAAGCAGATGCTATTTCAAGGTCGCAGAGATGGGTATTTGCAGAGTGCACTTGAGGATGTGTGCAGGATTTGCGGGGGAGATGTTTATAAGGAAACATAGAAAGGCTGTAAGCGAGTACAAGGATCACTTACAGCCTTACTTATTAAAATCCTGTATCTAAGCTTATACGTCGTAGTACAGCGCAAATTCAATCGGTGTTGGACGCAAGCGTACCTCGTCGGCTTGAGAGCGTTTCAGGTCAACATAGTGTTCAAGCAGATCTGTTGTGAAGACACCGCCCTCAAGCAAAAAGGAGTGGTCGTCCTCAAGAGCATCCAGCGCTGCATCCAGAGAACCAGGTACGGACCGGATCTCGTGTAACTCCTCCTCTGACAGGTGGTACAAGTCACGATCCACGGGACCATAGCCGTGGTCGCTCGGTTCAATGCCACGACGAATACCATCGAGACCAGCCATCAACATGGCGGTAAATGCCAGGTAGGGATTCGATGTTGGATCGGGCGGGCGGAATTCGACACGTTTTGCCGAGGGACAATCGGTCAGGGGGATGCGCACGGCTGCACTGCGGTTGCCTTTTGAGAAAACCAGGTTGACGGGAGCTTCAAAGCCAGGTACCAGGCGCTTGTAGCTATTGGTAGTGGAAGCAACAATCCCCAGGAGCGCAGGTGCGTGTGTTAACAAACCTCCGATGTAGTAACGGGCAAGCTGAGAGAGACCAGCATAGCCTTCGCCATCATAGAAGAGCGGCTTCTCATTTTTCCAAAGGCTTTGATGAACATGCATGCCGGAACCATTGTCGCCAAACACAGGTTTGGGCATGAATGTGACGGTCTTGCCGTGCTTGCGGGCTGTATTCTTGACAACATATTTGTAGAACATCATATTGTCTGCAGTCCTGAGAAGCGTGTTGAAACGGATGTCGATCTCAGCTTGCCCTGGTCCGCCAACTTCATGGTGCTGCGCCTCGACCAGCACACCAAGCTCTTCGAGCACAAGCGCCATCTCGCTACGAATATCCTGTAGTGTGTCATTGGGTGCTACTGGGAAGTATCCCTCCTTCACACGCATGCGGTGACCGAGGTTAGGTTTGCCGTTACTCGCGCTATTCCAGTGCGCCTCGTCCGAGTCAATTTCCGCATACTGGATATTTGCGGTGGAATTGTATAGTACATTGTCAAAGATAAAGAATTCTGCTTCAGGACCGAAGTAGCTCGTATCGGCAATACCGGTTGAGCGCAGATACTCCTCCGCTTTTCTGGCGATGTAGCGGGGATCACGGCTATAGGATTTCTTACGGCCTGCTGGCCCTGGATGGGCGACGTTACAGATCAGGCTCAATGTTGGAATGGTAGTAAAAGGATCCATGATAGCAGTAGATGGATCGGGGATAAGTAACATATCGCTTTCATTGATCGTTTGAAATCCGCGTATGCTGGAGCCATCAAATGCTTTTCCTTCGACAAATGTTTCTTCTTCAAGTTCGCGTATTGGCACAGTGAAGTGCTGCCACATGCCCGGCAGGTCCACAAACTTCAAGTCGACCATCTTTGCACCGTTCTCACTAGCGAATCGCAATACCTCTTCAGGGGTCATATCTGTTGCTCTCCTTCGACATGTATTCTGTAACTGGTGCTAGCACAGGATGCTGGCTCTGACAGAATATTTTGATACACTTTACACAAGATACGAGGCTTTTCAGATTCTTATTTGCCTATAATATCTCTTCTATTGATGATACTCTTCTTCTCTTTAAGATACTACTGTTAGATTACCCGAAAGTTTTGGTTT
>JBKPBA010000382.1:0-6365 GCA_046726675.1 Chloroflexota bacterium | reverse complement strand
AATATGTCCTTTCCCAGGGTCTTTGGATTTTGCTGTATGCCTCAGGCCAAATACTCGGGGGAATGCTTCAAAGGATGTGCTAAAAATAGTATAGAATATGAGGTGTACGTTGATCAAGTGTAAGCGTACTTCAAGCTATCTTGCATGAAAGAGTTTTTATAATGGCGCATATCAGTCAGGCTAGCAGCGGAAATGGTCAGTGTGAGTTCATTGAAGAGATAGAAACAACGCTCACTTCTAATGATGGGATCAGCATCTTTGTTCGTGCCTGGATACCGGGTAATCCTCAAAGAGTACTTGTTTGTGTTCAAGGTTTGGGAGGACAGGGTGGTTATTATAGAGAGCTTGCATGCCAGGTGGCATGGAAAGGTACTATAGTTGTTGCCCCTGATCTGCGAGGGCATGGACGCTCAGAGGGAGTGCGTGGAGATATTGCTCGCTTTGATCGCTATCTTATAGATGTGGATGTAGCGGTCACCTGGGCCAGCGCTATGTGGCCTGGTATGCCTATCTTTGTGCTGGGTGAAAGCATGGGAGCGTCGATTGCAATCCAGTACGTTGCGAGTGGACAGTACCGTACTAATCAGATTTCCCTCGCCGGGCTTGTGTTAGTTTCACCTGTGTTAAGGTCAGCCATCCGTCCAACTTTTGGTGAGGTGATTCATTTTATCCGTTCACTATTGATTGCACCAAAACACCCCTCAATTGTGGTTACAGGACGTGAGGAATTGGGGTGCCGTGACCCCGCTTTCAACGCGTTATTACGAGATGATCCCCTCTTTGTGCGTCTCGTAAGCGCACGATTTCTCACCAGGCTGACGGTATGGCTCTGGCAAAGCAAACGTAAGGCCCATCAGATCAACCTGCCGCTCTTAGTGCTGCTGGGTGGACGGGATTATGTTGCACGACGTAGCGGTACATCAGCGTTTCTCCGTCATGTGCCTGCAAGAGAACAACGCATTGTTACCTTTTCACAGGCTTATCACTGCCTGCTGCGCGACCCTGATACTCCAGCCGTTGTGAGAGTGCTGAATGTATGGCTCGCTGCGCATCAAGGAATATAGTTCTAACCTTATGCGAGGAGGTGTACCTATAAAAGGGCTAACGCATAAGCAAGGGATCGATCACGTTCAGGTGACACGCCAGGCAAAGCAAGCAGGATGGCTTGCACTGATTGCTATTGGAGGTATCGTGTATTTCGTTGTGGCTGTTGTGGTGTTGCACTTTCTTCGACCTGAGTATAATCCCATCAATCACGCTGTGAGCAATTATGCCGTAGGTTCTTATGGTTTCTTCATGACCGCTGGATTCTATGCACTTGCCCTAAGCTTGCTCGCCCTGGCTCTTGGGCTGATCCGCAGCATTGCTCTTACCAACCTGTCGCGAGTTGCTGTACTGCTTCTGTGTTTAGCGAGTAGTGGTATGGTTGTAATGAGTATTTTCCCCGGTGATGTGCATGCATTGCATCCTCCAGCTACAATTACGGGCGTGATCCATTGGACTGCTGCCGGTATATCCTTCTTGAGCATCATGATTGCTGCTTTTCTTTTGTCGGGTTCCTTCAAGACGGATGAACGATGGCGAGCGTGCCAGCGCCCTTGCTTTGTACTAGCGCTTGCAATGGTTGGGGCATTATTGTTCTATGGGATACTTGCGCTTGTTGGTTGGATAGGTATTGGCCAGCGAATCTATATTGCTGTTTGTTTGCTGTGGTTGTTGGTTTTGGCGGGGTGGATTTGGTCTGTTGGTGTGAGGGAAAGGTCAGGATGAAAGGAAAAGGTGAAGTGCTGATTTTGACACGAATATCAGCACTTCACTTCGTCTCCAGCTTTTCGAGTTGAGCTTCATGGAGCAGGATATTGGGGCAAAAGTAATGTCAGTGTTAAGTCAAAATAGCCCAAGTTTCTGGCATGATCTTTGGTCAACTTTTTCTGGTAAAATTGCTCTGGGTTTCGTCTCTTGGGCAATTTTTGCTTAGCCATTCATTAACTCTTTAAGATCATATTTCTAACTTTTACACAAGTTATATTACAATTTGTTCATTTAAGCCGAGATCGCGAGGGTCAGTTTCATACGCAGGCCTTTGAACGCTACTGTCGCTATGAACCGCAGATCGCCGAAGGACTCACGCAGATGTTCGTGGCCGGGACGAGCAGCCACAAGGTGGGGGAAGTTGTCCAAACGCTCATGGGAGTCGCTCGAAGTCGCCAGTACCATCAGTCGCCTCAACCAGACACTCACGCAACAATTTGAAACCTGGCGTCAGCGTGCTCTGCAAACGCATTGGCGTATCCTGTACCTCGATGGAGTACATTTCAGTATTCGTCATGGGGACAAGGCTGATTCCACCCTTATTTTAACCGCATTGGGCGTCGATCTGGCAGGAAACAAAGAGGTGTTAGCGAGGCGCCCCTGTGCAGAGGAGGACAAAGATGGATGGGCTTGCCTGCTGCAAGATCTGCGTTCACGAGGAGCCACCCAGATCGACCTCATTGTGACCGATGGGCATGATGGGCTACTGGCGGCGGTCGCGGAACTGTTTGCGGCCACGCCGAGTCCTCGCTGTTTGGTGCATAAGCAGCGCAATGTGCTTTCACGCCATCCCCCGACGAGAGCGTGCTGAGGTGGCCACTGAACTCGTTGGGATCTGGGAGTAACCGACAAAGCAGGAGGCGTTGACCCAATTGATGGCCTTCAAAGCCAAGTATAGCAAGCGCTATCGGGGAAGCGGTACGAAGCCTGGCTGAAGACGAAGAGCACCTGTTGACGTTTTATGCGTTTCCTGCCACGATGCACCGATACATTCAGACCACCAATGCCATTGAGAGTCTGGGAAGTCAATGTGCGGCAGCGCACCAACCAGATTGACGTGTTTACGACGGAGACGAGTTGCCTCGCGATTGTCTGGGCCACGATCCAGGACATTCACTTGCACAAACTCTCGGTGTGATGCATCTGAACAGTGATCACGGTCCGTAAGCAAGCAACCACCCATGAAGCGTGGTTCAGGAGGAGGTGTTTTTGGCTGAATTGCTGGTCTCTCATCACTTCTGTGGACTTTTTTCTACGCTCATTCCTTGGTTTTGTGAACAATCCTGTACTTTTACCCATATCTTGGCTCTCCGTCAAAGTGATCTTGGTGGCGAATTCGACTTTCGTAAGGATGGTCCATCTTTTTCCAGCACGAAAGGTGGCAGATATTCCCCACTGGAAGAGGAAAATAACCTGTTTTAGTGTCATAGTTTGTTTCATTCCACCCATGATTGTCTGCTACCGAGAGCAAACGCAAAAGCCTGGGATTCACCCGATTAGCCAACTTGAAATGCACTTGCTCCATGTTTTTGTAGGAATTGCCGTATTGGTTGGAATTCTGCCTCGTTGCCAGGAGTTGTTGTGAAACCGAAGAGCATGAGCGAGATATTATGGGCTTGCAGCTGAGGTATCTCACAGAACCATTGATGATATGGATCTGAGGCAGCTGGGCAGCGTTCTTGATCGCCCGATTGCGCGAGCGAATCAGTCATCACAATGATAGATTTGGGGTTCGTGTCCTGCGCAGAGAGAAGCATCTGGCTTGCTGTTTGAAATGCAGGCACAAAGTAAGCGGTTGGGCCTGGATCGACGGGCCCGAAGAAACGTTGCGTCAGCATGTGCTTGACCGTGTTCCTCTCGTTCTCATTGTGAATGGTAGTCAGGTCGAGTAACTTCACGGGCGAGGGGTTGTCCAAACTCGGTATTCTTACGATCCCAATGCGGTCTCCTGCTGGGGCTTGATCCACAAATATCTGCGCCCCCCGAAAACGCGCACCCCTCGGATCATGGGATTGAATCTCGCCGATGTTATCAACCACGATCACCAGATCTAGATGTACAGAGGCAACTGAGGGCTGTCGCGTCACAGTATGTACTACCCGACTCTGATGGAAAGCAGGAGTAGACGGGGAGACCGTGCTGAAGAGCAACAGCAAGCAGACGAGAAGACTTGAGAGACCAACGATTCTCAGCACTGATCGCAAGGAAAGCCTCCGTCGAGACAACTCAGTTGTATCCTGCATTTCGGAAAAGGTGCGTTCCATTTTCTCTCCTCCCTTTGCGGCGAGTAAGTGAGCTGAGCTCTATCTTCCTCTTAAAACTTTCCTCCTCGTTTGTAATAGTCGCTGATGGATAAGTTGTTCTCTGACTATGGACCCGCACGCAGGGGGTACTTTCTCTAGGAAAGGCTCATTGGAGACAGCGTAACATTTTGGGGCTAAATGAACAAGTGGCTCTGGTGTTGAGGAACAATTTTTTGAGTGACTGGCTCAGGAGTTAAGGATCATCAGGGCCATTTGGTGGCTCAGGATACCTCGCCAAGAGTTTCTTGACGTATATGAATCATAGGTGTTGCACTAAAATCGGCCCTCCTTGTCAATGCTAACCTCACTCTACAAGGCGATGAGCGATGCTTAAATCCTGTTATTAGTGCAATAGATTCTTTATGCATATGACAAGTTACTCTCGGCGAGGTTTGGGCTCAGATAGTGAATCAAAAACAAGTTCTCCCTTACACAACAATCGACATGGCATCTAAAACAACTAGAAGATCAAGCTAAGTCCCTAAAAGGCGCAACCATGCCTGATGGGTCTATACATCCGTAGTCAGCTATAGCACTCACTCTATAATAGTCTGTCGTCAATTACTGCTGTATAGTCTGGATTAAAAGCTGTTGTGTTTGTGGGTCAACAGGCCATTCGGATATACCCTTACCTGCGGAGTGAAACCATGAGAGCCAAACCAGATTAACAAATTGTGCCTGGTGCTAAATTGTCCGTTATAGGGAAAGGGCAATGTAGATGTCTTCATTCTCACAATGGGGAGGTCAAGAAACGGAATGTTTTTCCTCAAGGCACTTCTAGCCCTTATACGAAACGTTCGCCCCTTAATGAGCAGCTTATCATTCATTCCCAGGTTTAATCTCATTTCGAGCCATTGGCGTAACGTCATCATTCGTTGTTGTGGTGGCATTGGTAGTTGGTGCCATTGTTGCTGCGGATTTTGCAGATATAGGTTTGGTGGTTCTTGCATTGTTTAACCCCCTCTTACAACGTAACAATGCACTCTCAATTCAGTGTGCCTATGTAGTACAACGCAATCCATGATTGTAAGTAACTACATATAAGTTAATAGAAGACGTGCCTGATGGGACTGAGTAGAATCTATTTCACTGTGTTATTCGGTTTGGGTGGGGTTTGCCAACGCGCACTCTTACGGACAGGGCTTGACAGGTGGCAGAAGAGTCGTCTATAATGCATCACAGAATTAATGATACAGCGACAAATCACAGGTGCTAGAGCGACAAATACCAGAGGGGTCGAAAACCTCCAAGCGATCTGGAGCCGCTCTACAAGCCAATTCACGATCCCGTAGCTCAGTGGATAGAGCGACAGATTGCGGATCTGTAGGTCGGAGGTTCGACCCCTCTCGGGATCGCCCTGGCTCCCCAGGCTAAGTGGGGAGCCTTCTTTATGTGCTCTGCCTACAAGGTCTGTAGGTTGGAGAACGAGGATTTTTAGGTCGTAATTCATCCACATTGACGAATGAATGTGGCCATCATACTGTCTACTGGGGGCTGATATTGAACTTTAACTTATAAAGTGGGATATCGTGAAGGCTCCCGAGGGCCGATAAATCGGCGATGTGCACGATAAATCGGCACCTACGGATTATGTTGTTTATCAGCATTGATAGTCTACATATTATGGAGTGGTTGTTATAAATAACAAAGCTGTAGTGCTCTTGTCGGGTGGCTTAGACTCTACGACGGCACTCGCCATCGCTCATGATGAAGGGTACGAACTACATACGCTTTCATTTGATTATGGGCAACGACACCAGCGTGAGATTGAGGCTGCGTTAGCCGTGGCCCGACATTATCATGTTCAAACACAAAAGGTGATTGAAATTGATCTGCGAGCATTTGGTGGGAGCGCCTTGACTGCTGACTTTGACGTACCACATGCTAGTAGCCTTGAGAAGATGTCGCCAGAGATACCTATCACCTATGTTCCGGCCAGGAATACGATTTTTCTGTCGTTTGCACTTGCCTATGCTGAAGTCACGGGTGCTAATGATATCTTCCTGGGCATTAATGCTATTGATTATAGCGGCTACCCCGATTGCAGACCTGAGTACCTGGAAGCGTATGAACGTATGGCGAACCTTGCTACGAAAGCTACAACGCAGGATGGGCGAACATTTCATATTCATGCTCCGCTTTTACGCATGAACAAAGCTGAGATCATTCGAAGAGGTGTTGAACTGGATGTTCCTTATGTACTCACGTGGAGTTGCTACGAGGGGTGGGGACTGGCTTGTGGCATATGTG
>JBKPBA010000381.1:0-4649 GCA_046726675.1 Chloroflexota bacterium | reverse complement strand
GCACTGGATTTCCCGCCGAAGCAGGTTTTGCCGTGTAGTCGAACACCAGGCGTACAACGGAGACTTCAGACTGCGCGAGAGATGGTGATGGTGGTGGATCAGCACTGCTCGCTCTGCTGGCTGAGAGTGCGAACGTGACTGGGGGTAAAACAAGCTGGGAGGCAAGCAGTAGCCCGCTGAGAAGCGAGCAAGCAAAGCGACTGATGCCTCGACGCATTTCAGGTTGGTTCCTATGCCTACTCATGTGCTCTTTCTCCTTAATGCCTGTATATCGAACTTATTTTAGCCTTCCAAGATGTTTTAATACATTTCCTTTGCCTATGTAAGCGTCAGCATCATTTTGATTAAGCTGCAAAGCTTTTTCATAGGCTGAAAGGGATTCCTCATTGCGTTTCATTTCAGAGAGTACATTCCCTTTTTGGCGCCAGGCAGGTGCATAGGTAGCGTCAAATCGGGTAACTTGATCGTATTCGAGTAGCGCGTCAGCAAAACGTTTCAATTTTTCTAAAACAAGTCCCCGACCATAATGAGTGGTTGCATCCTTTGGATTGAGAGCAACAGCGCGATCAAGAGAAGTTAAAGCCTCAGCATATTGTTTGAGATGATAGAGTGAGAGTCCTTTTGCGTTATGAGCGTACGAAAGATCAGGTTCAAGCGAAAGAAAAGTGTTAAGAGTAGTAAGGGCCGCTGCATAACTGTCCGCTTCGAGGAACTTAAGGGCGTCGAATAGCCATTCCTCCTTGGATTTCTGAACCTGTCTCGAGATGTCTGGCGGGGATGTCTGATTTGGAGGAGTAACAGCCTCATTTGGTGTTGGTGAAAGTCGATCACTGGATAGAACTACAGCACCTGACAGTCCAGTTTGAGTCAAATAACTGGCTTGTTGCAGGGATATTGCTAGATCACTCATCTTTGAGAAGCGTTCCTTCGGGTCTTTTGCGAGAGCCTTCATAACTACTTCCTCAACAGCAGGTGAGATAGTCGGCACCTTTTCTCGTAAGGGAGATGGGATGACCGAGAGGTGTTGACCCACCATCTCAGTAAGTGATCCCTGAAAGGGGCGGGTTCCGGAAAGCCATTCGTAGATGACGATGCCAAGGGAATACTGGTCGCTGGCCGGACGCGGCTTGCCTTGAATCTGTTCGGGGGCCATATAGGTAATGGTACCAGCCATGTCCTGTGGATTTTGATAGCGTGAACTTTGTGCCATGACGGCAATCCCGAAGTCGCTTAGCAAGATCTCCTCGCGTTTTCCAATCAACATATTCTCAGGTTTGACATCTCGGTGAATCACCTTCTCATCGTGGGCGTACTGTAAAGCATCCGCTATTTGTTTGACATAGGACAAAACTACCGCTAGCGGTAGCCTGGTGCCTTTAGGATGGTGCTGACGTAACGTGCCATTGGTAGCGTAACTCATGACGAGAAAAGGCGTTTTTCCCTCTACGCCGAAATCTAACACACGCACAATATGTGGATGCTCCATCTGGGCAATAGTTCGTGCCTCATTGCGGAAGGTATCGACATCATCTGCTGTCAATTGTGTGTGCAGTACTTTAATTGCAGCCTGAGTCCCCAGGTGAATATGCTCTCCAAGGTAGACTTCTGCAAAACCTCCTTCACCTAAGAGGCGCATGAGATGGTAGTTGCCAAGTTTCTGGCCTATCCGGTCGGTCATCCTCGATGCTCCAATCTGAGCATTGCGTCGCTTCGCTTGTTCAGTCGGCAAAAATATAAGAGTAGGACGTGTGCAGGAAAATTACAATTCGATTATAGCAGAGGTAGAGTGTTTTTGCTAGACAAGATTGTCATTTACGGAAATTCGTTAATTAATGCTGATTGAATATTAAATGGGGCCATCATACTATCCACGGAAGAAGGCCGATAAATCGGCGATGTGCACGATAAATCTGCACCTACAGTGTCTGGAGTATAGTGTTCATCAGCATAAACTATCTTCGCTTATTTGTTAAGCCTCTATTTTCCTATAGCCATTTGCTATTGACCACTAACTCGCTGACCTCTATACTCTTGTCATGGAACAGACGATATTACCTGTTATCTATCAAGACCACCACTTGCTGATTGTTAACAAGCCGGCGGGCCTCGTTATTCATCCGACATATAAACATGCGGATGGAACGATGTGGGATGCGATTTTGGCATATCTTGAGCAGCAGGGAGGTGATGATTGGCAGCCACCAGAACTGCTTGATGATCCAGAGTGGGCATATGCGCCTGAGCAGGTACAGGTAATGTTACGCGAACAGCGAATAGAGAGAATGTGGAAAGAGGATGGTTTGCTACCCCGACCGTGTTTGTTGCACCGCTTAGATAAAGATACGTCGGGGCTTGTAGCGCTGGCGCGTACAGAACACTCGAGACGTCACCTGGTTCGCCAGTTTCGTGACCATAGTATCGTTAAGCGGTACCTGGCTGTTGTGCAAAAAGGAGCACCTGATTGGGCAAGACCGCGCGCGCCTTTCAAGATCATGAAAGGGCAAGATGAAATTGATATATTGCAGTCTAGCTCGTTGATTGATATTGTGTTTGATGGAGAAAACGATTTTATTCTGGATGCTGCGCTGCAACGCGACCCCTATGATCGCCGACGTTGTATTGTAGGACCTGATGGACAATCAGCTCAGACTCTTGTAAAAGCATTGGCGATTGAGGGAGAGTTTGTGCTAGTGGAGGCGAGGCCAGTAACTGGACGCACTCACCAGATACGCGCTCACCTGGCTGCGTTGGGGTATGCTATTGTTGGAGATTCGACCTATTCGCTCCCTGCTGAGGTAGGCACTTCGGCTGCAGCTATGAAACGGCAATTTCTGCATGCACACAGACTTGAATTGAGGCGCTATCCCGATAATGCATTGTGTACATTTGTTACGCCACTGGCACATGATTTAACGGCATGGTTGGAACGTTATTTCCCAGTCGGATTGGAAGTTATTCATGCAAGCAAGACAGTACCCGCCTGATACTGGGCCTTATGCGAATCAGGGTGTAGAAGAGAAGAAAAAACGTCTTGATGCTATGGTACGAATCTGGCAGAGTGACACGGAGCGGCGTATTGAACGTGAAGGTTACCGTACATTTATTACAGCGGTGGGACTTAACGAATATCGCTATTCCGTGTGGATGCGTTTTCCTGAATGGGAACGTTCTGCCGTAGTAGGACAGGTTGTGACGCTGCAACGTTCGCAGAGTGGTGCGCCGGAAGATCCTACACTGTTCAGTATCTGGCGACGAGATCCATTATTGAAAACGATGCCTGATTGGAAAATGAGGTTACCAAATGAGAATGTTTTTAATATCATGGTTCAGATCACTCCGGGTGGGTTAGGGGAGGGTGTGAAATGGGCGACGGTGATGCCAAAAGAGATGATCCCTCGCTACAAACCTGGATGGCCTACACAGCAAGAATGGGTGGCCTGGACGCGTTCCTTTGATTGGCTGTCAATCGCGGTTCCTTTCATCCGAGCGATGTTAGATGCTGTGTAGACCTTTCTTTAAATCTTTTCTGATCTCATAGGCCTCTTCGGCATCTACCAAGATAGCTGTATCTATCTCTTGAGAGAACATTGCTTCTCTATTGTGTTTCAGTGATTTGAGCACGCCTTTGAATGGTACGGTGACTTGGGATTGACCTATAAGTGTATCAGTGTTTTCTTCACCGGTTAATCTTCCAGCGGCATTTGCGTAGACAAGCACAATCTCATTCTCGAATGCCCTGGTAATACATAACGCATTAACGAGTTTTACTTCAGAATCAGGATCATGCATCAAGCCCTTACCCGCATCTTCAAAACACCAGTAGCTTGGGCAGATGACTATCTCTACCCCTTTCTTTACCATTGCCCTGAACACCTCTGGGAAAATCAAATCCCAGCAAATAATCAGGCCTACTCTGCCAATCCTGGTATCAAAAACGGAGATGTTACTACCTGGGGTAATATAGCTGCGTTCAGGAAGCCATAAGTTTACTTTGCGATACCTGCCCAGTATTTCCCCGTTACGGTCAATATAATAGGTCGTGTTGAACAGGCCCGTGAGATCGCCCTCGATAATCGAGCCAGGTACGATATCGATGTGATATTTTGAGGCGAGTTTCTGAAAGTATTTAATGTAATGTCCATCGTAGTCGGCATACTCACTATTCCCGCTAAGTGGCCCAGCAATAAAATCTTCAGGAAAGACAATGAGATCGTTTTCTGATGATGCTTCTGCTATGAATTGTTCGGCTTTTGCAAGATTCTTCTCCAGGGCAAACTGGTTGATTGCAAATTGTACGACGGCTATTTTTAAGAACATTACTCCTCCTCTGGCCTCTTGTGGCCTGTTGACATGCTATTCAGGCGGTGTTATGGCAATTTTTTTGTCGGCTTCTGTTTGCGTACAGCCGCTTATATACATCATTTCCCTTTTTGCATAAAGTTAAAGCTGCGTTGAGCTTCATCGACAATCAACCGGGCAAGTACTAATGAAGAAGTGGCAGCAGGCGAGGGCGCGTTCAGGACATGAACGATGTTCTCACCATGCTGGATCAGGAAATCATCTATCAGCCGTCCGTCGTTTGATAATGCCTGGGCACGTACCCCGCTGGGTCCAGGTACGATATCATTGGCCTGTAGCTCCGGAATGTA
>JBKPBA010000380.1:0-4492 GCA_046726675.1 Chloroflexota bacterium | reverse complement strand
GCTTATCGATCATGCGCATGAGTACGAGATCACGCGCCAGCCTCCAATCGGGGCGTATCACTTCGTAGCCCTCTTCGAAGACATCAATATAGGTCTCCATGTCAAAGAGCGAGGGATGACCATTTCTGATATGAGCAATATTGGCCTTGATGAGGAGCACACGGAAATTGGAAGGATTGTTTTCTGTGAAAAAAGAGCGGAAGAAGCGCTTTCCTCCTTCTTTTTCAACATAGAAAGCCAGTCCATCACCAAGGGTGCGAATGCGTTCGATGCGTGTTGATTCCATGTGAATCACCTCCATTAAGAAAAGTTCAACAAGAGACCATGAGATCAGGTCAACTTCGTTGCGCATTGAGTACTGACGGCGTGGATCATCCTCATTTTTACTCCGACTTGGGATACGTAAAAAGTAGGTGCGAATGAAGCGCGGTGCATCGTCTGGGAGGCTGAAGAGGTCCTCATACAAGTAGTTCCGCGACGGCTCATGAATAGCATCACTTTCTCCTTTCTTGCCTCTTTTCGCGTGCGATTGTTGCCATCCGCGTTGTACCAACTGGTTCCAGGCGCGTTCAAAGGTTGCCATATGTACTAGTTGGAGAAAGCGTACAATTTCAAACGGTAGGTGGTAGATAGCGAGGTCAAGATCTTTGCCATTGTTAAAATTGTAGGCAGAAAGGGAGGCTGGCTCCTGATCCTCTTCAGTATTGCTCCGTTCGCGCTCTACCTCGACAAGCATTTCGATGAGGAGTGTTTTGAGCGAGCGGGGCGCTTTAGGAAGTTTGTCATCGCCAGCAGCCTGTGCTAACGTAATCGCATTGAAATTCTGTTTCAACAGCCTGCTGGTTATTTTGTAAGTTACATTCTCGTTGTCGGAGTGGACAGCCAACAGACCGATGCCACACTTAGCGCATCCAAGTGGAAAGAATTGAAGAACGAGCAAAGCTAAGCCGGAGATAGGCAGTCCAGTATCTCCATTGGTAAAGAAATTGATAGCATCATCCCCTTGAAGCAGCGGTATTTGGGCGCGTCCGGCACGGCTAGAGGACAGTTTACCAGAGAGTGTGGTTACGAGTGCCGGCTGACCAGTAAATACACAGAGTTCATCTTGGGATGTTTCCTGAGATTGCCATTGGTGTAGATGCCGATTAGCCCAATCATCACGAATTGTACGCCGTTTTACCCGCTCCTCTTCTGAAAGTCCTGGTTTTTCGGGGTTAAAAGCATCTTGAATAAACCAGGCATTACTGGTAAAGGCCATGGTGAGATAGCCTCGCAGAGGTGAGCGTACATAGTTCTGCTTGATATACTTGACAACCTTTTCCAGATCTTCAGAGGTCACTTCTTCAGGGCGACGTTTCTGAACATAGGCTGTGATGGCTGCAACGCCGACATCGATAAATGGATGGCCCGTATAGGTAAGCATTTCAACACCTCCAACTATTTTGCAAGCTGTTTGCTCTATTATCCATAGATCCTTACCATCTCCCGTATCTCATCGATCATTTCCTGACGAAATTCTGAGGGAGTAAGTATTTCTACTGCTGCTCCCCATCCGCGAATCCAGGGTTTGAGTTCCTGAGTGCTGCCAACTTTTACTATGAAGAGGCAAGAGCCATCTGGGAGGTCTTCGATGCGTTGGCTGTGGTGCCAGGTGCTCTCTTTGACTCGACGGGCGACGGAAGGAGAGAAACGGAGTATCACTTCGGTCTCACCTTCATCACGCCAGATGACACCCCAGGCGGATGCTAGAAGTCGTTGGGGGTCGAAGCTCTCCGGGATAGTGAATCGTTCATCTGTCAGTTTCGCATCATAAATGCGCTCGACCTTGAGCGTGCGTATTGCACTGCGAAGGTCATCGTGACCAATAACATAACAGGCATAGCCAATACCAGATGGCTCGATAAAGAATGGGGAAAAGGTGCGCTCGGTCATCTCGTCTTTAGTATAGGAGCGATAGCGCAGTCGCACTTTTTTCCCTTCGGCCCACCCCTGCGTGAGGATCTCTAAGGCTTCAACGTATTCGCGGCGGGTTCGCCTTGCTCGCACAGATGTGGCAGCCTGCTCAATGTGGCGCGCAATCAACGGCGATTTTGCGCGTAGGGAATCCGCCAGTTTCTCCAATGCTTTGACAACATGCGGGTTGTGTTCGTCACTGAAACGTGAAAGCAAGCGCACTGCCAGATAAATTGCCAGCAGTTCGTTCAACGAGAGCTTTATACTGTGGAGCGAGCGGCGATGATCAAGTACGTAGCGCCTTCCCTGTTTGATCAATCCGGTTCCCATAGACTCAAGAACACTCAAGTCGCGAAAGATGGTGGTTGGATCAACATGGAACTCACGGGCAAGTTCGCCAGTAGTCCAGCCTCGCGGGTTCTGAGCAAGTTTGCGTTCGATCTCTTCAATTCGTTCTAACCGACTTTCCGGTGTCCTCAATGCAGCCTCCTTTCATGTCTATGTGGACTGTACCATACAAACCTTGCAAGATACGCGGCTTTTGCGGAGAAATTATGGGAATGAATAGAATTCCTGGCGAAAAGAGACAGATTTGTAAGATGAAAAAAGAAAATAAGTGGCAAACGGTTTCTGGAATAGCAGCACTCAATGTGTTGAAGGAAATTGCTCGTTTGTGACTCTTGGTAATGGATAATGGAGGCATTAAAGTATAGGTGTGAACCTCAATACCAGCCTCCTCTGCAAAATGAATTTTCATTATCTTAACAGGAGAGTGAATTCGCGTCAATCTACGAAATGTAACTTTGTCTGTCACTCTACAGGAAGGTTTGCCAAGGCTGCTAAACGAAGGACATGATGGCAATAGAACGCGTAAAGACCGCCAGACTTGAAGGAGAACTGGCGAGAGAACGAGGGGAAATGCCATCCTCTTGGAGGGAACAGTAGTTAAGCCACACGCATATCATACACTTCGATCTAGCTGTTCAAGCGCCTGCGATAGATGTAGACTCGACGCATCTGCACGCTCAGATGAAGCATGAGGAACTCAACCTGTTCTTGCTCGGCACAAGGGCGTACATTCAGAGTACCATGTTTGTATAACCGAAAGACCAGGTAGTCACTGGCATCAATAAACCCTAAAAGGTAAACGCGCCAGGAAACCTGTGTCCTGTTCTCGAGCAGCAACTCTTCATCACTCCCGGCTAAAGCAAGTGTAATGCGATGCTTGATACGAGTAAACCACCCCACCAGAACGACGTACTTTTGTTTCAAGTGGCGGAGCATCTGGCCCCTCGATCTCTGGGACATATTGTATTGACATGAACGCACCAGAACCTTTCAATCAAGAGGCATTTCATGTACCAGACCAGCGTTAAATGTTCATCCTCAACTGTTATCCGCATATGCTGTGAATGCTCTCTACTCTTCTGTAGATGTACTACGCTAAAGAGAGGCTGAAAGGTTCCCGCCTTGGTGAACATGTTCAGATACATTCAGTGTCATGCAACGGGGCGACCGCAAGGGATAGCCCTACATGTCGCACATTCGAGGATCTCTGAATGTACGAACGCACGTCCGAAGGCGTCGAAAAGTCCTGAGTAGCTGTCTTTGTTCTACCCATTTTGCAGGTAATTCAATTCGAGATAAGGAGAAAGGATTATCTCGTTGTTCGATCCTTAACAAGGTATGAATTAAGGCAAGCAAGATTATGTGTGGAGTTTTTTTGTCGTTAATTGTGGCCATTTGTTAGCTTTTGAGGATGAAACTGATGAGTTTAGAAGGGAAACTGCGGATAGAATCCGCCTTATTGGGCCAGTTAGTCTTCAAGCGACTAATCTTGTAGGTTATACTTCTTAAATCCTGATATGATTTCGATTCAAATTTGTGAAAAATCTAGATATGCGTAATCTTAAGAAGGATGTATAAAGCTCGACTGAGAGCTGGCAGATAGTTCCTTGCCGCTCATGTGCTCGTAAAAGCTACCTGTGGTGTAGAACAGAACATTATGCTTTTTGTTGAGATGAGTTCCACCTCGGCGCTGATATTCAGCTTCTACCGCCACAACCCTTGGATCAGTAGTCACGCGGTTGTCACGGACAGTGGTAAAAACGGCATAGAGGTAGTTTGCCAGTGAGTTGGCATTGTAGTTTTGTTGCAGCTCGGCCTGCGCAGTTGTGACAAGCGCATCTATCATGATCAGCTGCCTGTCAATCGTGGCAATACCGCCAATCTTCCCTGCCCATTCAGGACTCGTAAGACGCTGAAAGTCACGCAGGAACGCTTTTTGTTCCTCAATCTTTTCTTCAAGAAGAAGGGACCTCTTGCCTTTGTTTGCCAATGTTTTGTCTCCTTACGCCTGTCATACGCTGTGATGTACTTTTTGGGAGAGGATTATTCACTGTCAACTTCTGTGTATTTACAGCCGGATAAGCTACAAGCATTTCCTTTGAATGTGGTAGCCTTCTCCTCACCAGGCGCCTGACAAGGAGCATAACCAGGAACCTGTCTCTTATACACATCTGACGCTGCCGACGACTTG
>JBKPBA010000379.1:0-5610 GCA_046726675.1 Chloroflexota bacterium | reverse complement strand
AGGGGGACAGGTATGCCCATTATTGATCTTATTCCTACTGGTGAATCAGCAATCCAGAAGGAAAAAGACGCCAGGAGCCTTGTTCACCATCAGGTGAAAAGATCTGGCGCCTTACTTTTTTGCGCCTTATCATACCTGGTTTGTGTAAGCGCGTTCCGCTTTGAGGTGTTGATAATGCTGCAAGGATCGTGCTCGATTCATGCATTCGAGGCTGCACCACTGACGCGTGGCACTTTTGGTGGTGTCATAGAAGAATAAGATGCACCGGTCATTCTTACATTTGTGCAGACGATGTTTCTCAGCCTGGGCGAGCAGATGAAACGACGACAGCGCAATGGGCAAGAGGATGGCTCCCTGGCCAGCTTCACGTGTGCGATAGGTAGGGATCAATTCACTTTTTGAGACAAGGTCCAGGGCGGGATAGCCCATAGCAAGCATAGTGTTAAGTACAGTAAGCGCTTCCTGATCGAGCACTTGTTGCTCCACCAGGTTTGAACACAGAGTCCTGACAGCTGCCCGGATCAGCTTGATCCTCTCCAGGAGTGGTAGACTCCACATGATGGTTGGCGTTTCTTCCCCGACTTTTTCCCGGTCAGGATGGTGCATGAGAGCTTCCTGCCACCAGCGTGCTACATCCTCTGGAGAGCAGAGCAGGTCGTATCTTCTTCCGCGAACAATCACTTCCGTATTGACCAGGTCAAGTGCTAACATCCCGCTCAGAAACGGGAAATCCACCTTGGGAGGATGTGTTTGTTTACTTTCTTCGTTGTGTTGTTCTTTGACCATAAGACCTTTCCACCTCCATATCCATGCCAGACTCAGTATAATGAACTTTAAATAATAAATCTGGGTATCGGATCGTCCAGGGAGGGCCGATCAATCGGCGATGGGCGCGATAAATCGGCCCCTACGGCTGCCCGGATTAAATTGTTACCATTCATAATAAAAAGAAGTACTCAGTAAAATTATACGATGCTAAAGAGATATTGACAAGTATATTTTTCTATGATATAGTCCATTATACACATCTAAGCAAATTTAGAGTGGTATATTGTGAAACTGGCGTTATGCTATGCTAGATGAAACGAAGATAAAGCATATTGAGGAGAAAAACATGCAACCAGCATCTTTGATGCAAGCAATATCGGTCAATGTAGGAGCGCCGAGAGAAGTGGTCTGGAAAGGCCAAACGGTGGTGACTGGAATTTTTAAAGAGGCAGTGGAAGGTCGGGTTGCTGTTCGGCGGTTGAATCTTGAAGGGGATCGCCAGGCGGATCTCACTGTACATGGAGGACCAGAGAAAGCCATCTATGCTTATCCAGCCGAATACTACTCTTTCTGGCGGGAGCAGTTTCCCGAGATGAATCTGCCCTGGGGGATGTTCGGTGAGAACCTCACGATCACTGGCTTGCTGGACGAGACTGTACATATTAGTGACCATTTTCAAGTTGGGTCTGCCAAACTGATGGTGACGCAGCCCAGGCTGCCATGTTATAAGCTTGGTCTCAAGTTTGGGCGCGACGATATTCTCAAGCGTTTCCTGCATAGTGGAATGACTGGTTTCTACTTCTCAGTGCTCGAGGAGGGAGAGGTTGCTGCTGGGGACCCGATCAGGTTGTTGCATCGTGACGATCACCAGGTTAAGGTTGCGGATATTACACGTCTCTATCGTCAAGACAAGTACAATCTGGATCTGATCCGACGAGCAGTAGAGGTGGAGGCATTACCAGAAGTGTGGCGGGATTACTTCCTGCAACGTATTGAGAAGCTTAAAAGGACCGTCTCGTCGAATGAGGCCTGATGCTCTGGCTTCAATCGGCGGGTAGAACCTGGCGCCCGCAAGGGGCGCCACTACATTTCTCGCTATCACATCAAGCTTGACAGACTACGAGGGAACAAGGTTAAGCCTTACTCCCTTATCAGTCTCTTCACATTGCCTCCCAAGATCAACTCTTTCTCTTCTTCTGAAATCTTCAGGCGTTGTACATGGCGCAGATTGTCTGCAGGCCAGCCGTAGGGATAGTCGCAGCCATAGAGCAGGCGTGAAGCGGCCAGGGTCTGGACGATTGTCTCGTTTACCTGGCCGAGGCTGGTATCAAAATGGATGTTGGGATTATCGCGAAACTGTGCCTGCACGCGTTCCTGGCCACCATTGAGCATGCCCATGTGCGGAATAATCAGCGTGATATCTGGGTAACGGCGCACAAATTCACAGGTTACTTCGAAATGTTCTTCGAAGGTCATGGGGAAATCGAGTGTTTGAATCGCTTTCATAACGGCTTGAAAATCTGGAGCATCCATCTGACGGCGTACGTTGTCCATATTAATGGGGTAGCTGAAGCGCAGTCCACCATCGTGCGCGGGGGAGAACCAGCAGTGCCATTTGATGCCGTTGTATTGGTTGAGATTGTCAGGGATGGGAAGGTGATCATATGGGCGCTGTCCGCTATAAGCATTGCCACCATAGTAGTAAAATGCGTAGTAACCCATGCTTCGTGCTGCTTCAAGTGCGTAGGTTGAATCATTCACCATGTCATCGCTTTCAGGGTCCGCGAAGACAATGGCACGGCTGATACCCGCAGATTTGAGCAAAGAGTCAATGTGTTCAATGGGGAGATGGTAGCGTCCGATATGTACATGTGCATCGATGATTTCTGCCATGGTTGTCTCCCAGATGTATTCATATCAAGCCTTTGACGACATCAGTTTCTTCATAGCACAGTGTAGCATATAATCTGACATATCTACAGATATTGTCGGTCCCTATTTTGGCGTTGCTATATGATGCCAATAATCTTGACATAGAATACACTCACTCAGTATGCTTATAACATCTAACATCCCGTAAAATCATTCACCATCGTAGTTCTGTCTATCTGCGATTCCTCTGGTTAAAGTCAAGACGTTGCTCATTCCTAAGCAACGACGTTGTTTCTAGTGATTGGAGGTTCCCAATGAAACTCGATCCCAGGTACAATGGGCGCCATGTTCAAGGCGCTGGAGGCACAAAGTTATTTGTGGAAGAGACCGGAGATTCCACCAAACCGACTATTCTCTGGATTCATGGCTACTGTCAGTCTCGTCTATCGTGGGATAGGCAGTTTACGGACGATGGGCTTGCATCACAGTTCCACATGGTACGTATGGACCTGCGCGGGCATGGTCTCTCAGACAAGTTGACCGATCCACATGCCTTTGTCGATAGCAAGACCTGGGCTGACGATGTCTATACGGTGATCACGTCATTGAACCTGAAGAGGCCTGTTCTGGCTGGCTGGTCCTATGGCGGTTTCATCATATGCGACTATATACGCCACTACGGTCAGGACAACCTCGGGGGACTCATTTTCGTTGCAGGCGCTACAGAAATGGGCCGTGAAGAAGCGAATAGCATGCTCGGTGGAGAGTTCCTGGCGCTGGTTCCTGGCTTCTTTTCCGAAGATTATGCCCAGGGTATCACGGCTTTGCAACACTTTATGGGGATGGCAACCTATGAGGAGCTTGATCCACACACCTTCTATTTCCTGGTCGGCTTCAATGCCGTCACGCTGCCTGCTTCACGCCAGGGTATGTTCTCGCGCGAGCTAGATAACAAGGAGTTGATGAAGACGATTACGCTTCCCTCTCTAATTGTGCAAGGCAAGAATGATCGTGTCGTTCTGCCAGTCTACGCAGATTTTATCGCTCGCCATATTCCTCACGCTTCGCGGGCCGATTATGATCATTGTGGGCATGTCCCGTTTGTGGAGATGGCAGACCGGTTTAATAAGGATGTGATGGAGTTTATGAACACGCTCCAACACTGATAGTTTACCAGGGCCTGTTCTATTCTGAATTTTTGCGGGAGTGCAGAGAGCGCTAATAGGCCTAGCGCCCTCTGCCGGGGTTTGGGGTATCCAAAAAAAGAATAACCTAAGCTGTCTCTACAGTTGGGCCACCACTTGAAGGAGTCTCCTGGCTTGGGGCCGCTGGAGCTTCGTCGGCGAAGTCGCCTTCTTGTGCGGTACGTTTGAAAACATAATAGGCAGAGTTTGCGGTCAGAGGCTGGATACCGACCAGTTCCCATCCATCTTTTCCAAGTGTGTTCATGTAGCGACGGGCAAAGGTGCTGCGCCGCTCGTTACCGATTAGTGTCTCAAGCCCCTCGCTAGAAATACGCCCACGATAATCAATATATGCTACTTTGTAAGCCCATTGCGCCATGCTCTTCTCCTTTTTCTGCGCTGCATTTTTGTTGATATAGGACAACGCTTAGAGTATATTGTGCAATCATGAGGTTGTACGGTCACTACCAGCATAGCCCTGCGGTATCATATCCGATGACACCTCTGGACAAAACACTGTGTTGTTGTCCGCCTCGCACGCAGATTTGAGAGTGTTTTGTCTGAACGATTGGCACTGCGCCGGGTTCCACAATCAGCGCTGTGCCAGTAGTAGGGCTATGCTGGTAGTTTCCTCTGCACAGGAGTAAGTATAGCTTTGAATGCTTTGCTGCGCACCGCTAGTTTCGACGGTTTTTTGTGCAGATAGTTATGACGGGTCTATCCTGTCTAAATTTACAGGATAGACCCGTCAGTCTTAATGCGCTTACGTATGCCTGGCGCTATGCTGTGAGCAGGATGACCCCTGCGGTTATCCTGGCATCGGCTGACAGCACTAATTTTGTGTTCATAGGAACTTCTTTCTCACCATTACTCGGCAGCAACCGGTGTGGGCGGTGAAGCCACAGCAGGCTCGTTCTCACCGCCCAGACGACGGCGGGCAGTCTCACGACGCCCTACGGCTGGCACATGCCTGGTGGCAGCAGCCAGGCCGAAGACGGGCATATTGCCGTAAACCGCCTCGTACTGTCCTGCCTTGACGAGGTAGGTCTCATGCCAGAAGCCCACACTGCCATCCGAGCCAATAGTTTTGTTATAGCGTTGCCAGGCAGCCAGGTGTGGCTCTTGTCGATTTCTGGCAAACGTTTCGAGCTCGTCAAAGGAACGCCAGTACTGGACGAGAGCGATGCCTCGCCAGTAGAAGAATACCTGCCCTCCCAGAAATCCTTTCTCAGGATGCTGGAACAGTGTGCGCAACATCGGCCCCATCGCCCTCGCCGTCGGAATCCATTTCGAGAAAGCCAACCATTTGTTGATGCGCATGCCAATCAGAAACACGACAAAGGGTTCGTTGATCTGGGCGGTATAGCGTCCTGGCATCACGTTAGCCATGGGTTACCTCTCCTTCTTCCAGTGAGGAACTCACGCGCAAAATGCTCTCACCAGGCTGCAGGTGCACCAATTCGGCGCTGGTCTCCCAGAGTTCTGCCGCTTTGTGCTGATCGTAGGATTCCTGGGAGGAGGCGCGCTCGTTCATCCTTTCAAAGTATTTTCCGGTGGTCTGTTCCAGGGCAGGATCGAGCACCAGGTGAGCCAGCCCTTTTGCCGCGGCCTCTGGACTGGATAGATCCGGATACCGGCGTCGCATCAGTGGTAACAGCACAGTCCAGCCGAAACGCTGGAAGGCGCTGGCATCGCGCGCCAGGCCGGTGCCGGGGGTAGGGCCTGGATTAAAGGCATTGACAGTGATGGGATGCTCAGGCGTGCTGTATCCTTGCGCCTGAAGCCG
>JBKPBA010000378.1:0-4035 GCA_046726675.1 Chloroflexota bacterium | reverse complement strand
ACTGTATATTGCTTCTTTGGAGGTGTATGGTTCGCTGCCTTCAGGGACGAGGTTAGCGTAGGTGAGAGTGATGGATCGTGCCGTTTCAAATGGTATTCTATCATCTCGCAACTGGCAGGCAAGCCAGAAACCGACATCATTCCGGTTTCCCTCTCTGGCTTTCGCTACAGCCTCGATTAACCACTTCTCGCCTGAACTGCGAGCGAAGCGCACACCTTGCGGGATTAATTCTCTTTGACGTTGCGACTCAAGTAACATATCTCGTAACCAGTCAGGGAGCGGTGCTATTGGCGTTTCGGGATTTCCCCACACGTATTTCAGGTTGCCATAGAGTTTTGAGGGTGGTAACACGACATAGCCGCCTATTCCGCGAAAATCTACTCCTTCAAGTCCTGCCAGTCCGACAGCGTTTCGTAAGGGTACTCCGTCTGTTGGATACTGAAAGAAAAAATGCAGTCCTTTGTTTCCGGTTCTGCTTCTCCTGGTATCGGGGAGGGAAGCGTAGTCAGCTTGAAGTTTCTGTAAGCTGTAGTATCCTTCCGGCGGGTCAATGTCCAGTACAATTACCCCTGATCTTTCACCTGTGGCAAGTCCAATGGTTGCTCCTGGGTGATAGAACCACATTGCGCGGATCGCATCTTCATTGGTGGTCGCGTCTTTGTAGCCATGACTTTTGACACCTGGCGTGATAAATTCAAATGGCTTTTTGTTATGTAAAGGAAAAACAGGCCAGCCGTTTTGAGCATACTGTAGCGCATACTCAACAAGAGAATGTTGCCGTAGTTCTGGTTTTTGCTGTTCTGGTTTCATAGTATATGCCATTGTGAAAGCGTCCTATTCTACACTATTGCTCTTGGCCTGGTCTATTGAGGTTAAAAAATCCTGCCAGTTTTCTTGTATCCGCAGCTCAATCCCTTTTTTATGCTCTTTGATAAAGGTGTACAGGTCAAGCGCGTCTTCAAGCGTTATGCTTTCTTCTGAGCCGTCAACGTCTCGCAATATGAGGTGGGTTTGTTTCAGGTAGATTGTTCCGATTAACATTGGTGCTGCTCCTTTGGTGGTGGTATAGTGCATGGAAAAATGTGATATTATTTCGTTGTGTGAAGTAAACGGTGAATGGCAAAAAGCCGTTCCTTCAGCTCTCGCCCGGATATACCAACCAGATCAAACGGTAAGCACCGTCAAGATCCATGTCGAGCACATCCTCGCCAAGCTCAGGGTCTCCGACCGTACCCAGGCTGCCGTCCGCGCCATCGAACTGGGCCTACTCCAAACCACGTCTAAGGAGTGAAGACATCTGCTTACATTCTTCAATTCAGTTAAAAATAGGCCAGATGGCCTATAGTATATAAATCACCTGGCAGATGGCTAAGGCCTTACACTTCTCCTATACTTGATTCATGGCTGCCCTGCAAGGGGGAGCTTCAGAGCAGGGCAATCATCAAGGAATCGCTTCTACTGTACTACGTGGGAGGGATTTGAGCGTGCAGAGAGTAGGAGTGATTTCTTATGGTCGCTTCGTCCTTGAAACTCGCACGTTGGAACCTTATTGCCTCTGACCCAACGCGTCCCGCGACCCCTGCGCTTCCTCTGCCTGTGGCTCAGCTCTTAGCACATACATGTAGTTCGCTCTTGTATACGCTCGAACTGTCAGCTTTCATCGAAGGACAGTGTCAACGACTTGATTACCCAGAGTCACCACGCCATCAAGGAGGCAGGCCCTCTACTCTAAGCAAAGGGTTGATGAATTTGCAGACTAAAGAGCCAGGATATTGGGCGAGGTAGAACAAACACTATAATAATAGTGTCTATAGACGGGTATGGTATACTTAGTAAATGCTGTATAGTGCATTGAAGCTAAGATTAGATTGTCTATTGCAAGCCGCACGATACACAAGAATAAATTGGGTATTAAGCCCAGGAATTGAGAAAGTAGTAACATGTCATTGTCAGATCAAACCTTGTATTGTCGCGATTGCAATGCAGAATTCACCTTCACCGTTGGCGAGCAGGAATTTTATGCAAGCCGTGGGTTGACGAATTCCCCAAGTCGTTGTCCTGACTGCCGGGCTGCTCGCAAGCAGTCAGGTGGTGGATACAATAGTAGAGGTCGCAGTGGGGATTACCGGGAGCGTGAACCTCGTCAAATGTACATCGTAACCTGTTCCAGTTGTGGTAATGAAGCCCAGGTGCCCTTTGAGCCACGAGGCGACAAACCGGTATATTGTAGTGATTGTTACCAGGCACAAAGAAGCGGACGCTCGAGCGACCAACGATCGCGCTGGTAATCTTCATGACAGAAGTTATGGTGAATCCAGGTGATTCGTTTGAGTTTGTACTCAAACGTTTCAAACGCAAGGTACAGGAAGCTGGGATCCTATCAGAGGCACGGCGTCGTAGACATTATGAAAGTCCTCAAGCTCGGCGAAAACGCAAAGCTGAAGCGCAACGCCGCAGACGGCGTCGCGCACGTTAAGAAGGTCATCATCACAATTAGTGCGTAGCGCTGGGAAGAGTAGCTAAAGGTCATTTCACACACTTAGCTCTAATATGTGAAATGTTATCTATTGTAATCAAAATGAAAGATAGTTCATGGCTGCTCTTCCCCTAAGCCATGTTTGTGTTTTCCTTTCGTTCAGCAAACATGGTATCAGGAAGGATTTCCAATGAAGATGAACGGCCAATCTCGAACTTTCGTCAAACAAGTCAAGTTGGATTTACTGGCGCTCTGTGATGCCGACCTCTATCAAATCATTCAGCGATGGGTAGGAAGAAGTAATCTCACCGGGAAATCTCCTGATATAGCAGAAGAAACCTGGTTTGCATTAGGATACACCCGTGTAGTCTCTGATACTGAAGCGCTCTCTCAACTGCGCTTCAACGTCCCTGGGTCAGAAATTGAAAAGCCGACATCATGGAATGCCCCTGATCCACAACACCTGCGAACCCTTATAACCGCAATGGACGAACAACAGTTTGCTCAGCATGTAATCACCCTTGCGTTCCAGTCACTTCATCCAATCTACCCTGAATGGTACGATGGGTTGACATTCAATGCACATCTTGCCAACTACCTGCGTCAGATCAATATGAAGCGACGAACGATGTCCATGAAACAGAGCATGTGAGAAGTTTATTCGGAAACGAGAAAAGCGGAGAGTATGAAGTACTACGTCACTTACTGTATCACCCATCCTGAACATACCCCTATGACTTCTACGGGTTTGGTAGAAGCTCGAACACGCCTGGATTTAGAGGCTCGTTTAGAGAGGGGAATAGGAAAATGGAAGAAACAGGGTTACTCTATTAAGATCGTGAAAGTTGCATGTATTGAAGAAGTGCAGAGCGCTGTACAAGAATAATCCTCTCTGTTTGCTGTAACTTCAAACGAATCAGCCGTAGAATCCTTTTTGCCTCGCTAGCTTTGCCATGGCGGTCTCCCATCGATCTCTAACTCACAGGCTACCTCTCTCAAGCAGCTTCCTTTACATACAAAGAATTTGTGTAAAAGATGTGACATTTGCCCCATGTCTATACCCATCTATTGCTGTATCATTCTGTCATAGAAAAGATTTTATCCTATTATTTCCTATTATTTAAGGAGGAAGTCATGGCCCACAATCTCTACCGCATTTACCTTTATACCGTTTTCATTGCGATGTTGATCTTTGCAGCAGTTGGCTTGGGTAGGTTGTTGCAGACTCTCTTTTCACTTACTCCTCTACGAGGTGCTTATGGCACTATTCCAACAAATGCTGCAATCGTGCAAGTCACTGTGTTTTTTGCGGTGTCGTGGTTCATAGCCGCTTTGTTCGGAATCTTACATTACTGGTTGATCCGCCGTGATATGCAAAATGACCCCGCAGCCGGTCGCAGCGCTATCCGCTCCTTCTTCTTGAATATCACCGAGTTACTCGATGCGCCATTAGCCATAGTTGTTTCAGCAACAGCGGTAATTGCCCAACTTGGTCATGATCCTGCCTTTGACCTCACAGGTTCAGCAGCGTTTGCCACTAGTGCACTACTCCTGCTAGT
>JBKPBA010000377.1:0-5500 GCA_046726675.1 Chloroflexota bacterium | reverse complement strand
AGGGGTCATAACATTTTTTCGTACACGTTTTCCCGCTAAGACCTGCTGGAGCGAAAATGAGCCCTCTTTCTGACCTGGGCCAGGTCCGTCGTCTGGATGGTGCTCGTCTAGCGCCGAGCTGGCGCCTGGGTCAGAGAGAGGAGAGAGCATTTTTGAGACAGAAGGGACCTGTTGTTTGAATCAATTCCGTTCGCTTTTCCGACTCATATAATTTTTTCGTGCTTCACCTGAAATCGCTCTGGATGCGAGTTTACGGTAGTTCGCTGTTCAATGGCCCCGACACATAAATTTTCCAGGCAGCATTGAGCCGTTTTTCTCGAGCGTCTTGCTGACCAAGCAAAAGGAAAACGCGTCGTTTTCTGACGCATAACCAGGCTGTTGACCATTTGGGGGCTTAGTGCCTGCTTGCCTTGCTCTCGACAGAAATTTCCCAGCCTGTCCCTCATGGTCAACGGATCAAAGGAGGCGTGGACCCCATACCCATTGGGCTGAGTGCTACCAGAAGGGGACCCGTTTCACCATCAGAATCTCGTGCTTGACATTTACAGGCAAGTGGGAAGAGAAAGAGGCACCCATGCTGTTATCTAGTAGCAGGAGGCTGCCAGCTCTCTCACAAGCATCCAGCAGCCTTTTCCATCAAGTTCAATCGACTTGTATTTCTTTTGCGAAGAGGAGGAGCAATCCATGTCTGATGTAGCCAAACCCAAAGATGCTCATGAAGTTGAACGTTTGCGCGGCGAGATCATCGGTTGGCTCGCTACGACGCGACCCGACGGCCATCCCAATCTTGCCCCCGTCTGGTTCCTCTGGGAAGACCCCACGATCCTGATCTTTAGCCAACCCAACAAGCAGAAATTACACAATATTGGCCAGAACCCTCACGTGATGCTTGGCCTGGAGACAGAGGATCGTGGTGATGACGCCGTGATGATCGAGGGCACCGCAACGCTCATCGACGATCCCACCATTACAACGACTCTGCCTGCCTATGCCGCCAAGTATGGCCCAAATCTTGAGAAATTGGGGTGGACAGCCGAGGGGATGGCAAAGGCTTTTACGGTGGCCATTCGGATTACGCCAACGAAGTTTCGCAGATTGAGAGCTTCTTAAGGGCAATGTGATCATTGCGTCCCTCTTGTTCACGGATGGGGGCTTGCAGATTGCTTGTGGTTGTCGGGAAGCCGGAAAGCGCTCCCGTCTGAGGGCTCCCCAAGGCACGAGGAAGCAGGCCCTAAGCCCCCGAAGTCGTCAAGAGCCATAACCATTCGCGGCGTCCGGTGAACAGGCTTGCAGTCGAGGCTTCATTTCTGCCAGATAAATTTTCGTCTTCAAGCGAAAAAGACCGCTTGTACGATCCTGACGGGCAAGAAAACGTCTTATTTGCAGCTTGGAAAAGAATTGTGTCAGGTTGTGCCAGAAACGCGCCGTTTTTGCCTCTCAACTATCGAGATGCGCGAACGGTTATGATTCAAAATGCGAATGGAATTAGGTTCTCGGACCGGTTTGGTGGAGGTCGGTTGCTGTGAAGAGAGTGAGCGCGGGTCATGGACAACCATCTCGCCAATTTGTTGACCTTTCACGTTTAAAATGGAATCTGTTGAGGTGAGATGATCTGATATCCATGGCCTTCTGCCCAGATGTTGAGCCCTTGCCAAAGACGCTCGCACGCTGTTCCCAACCGCGGCCCGTCGCGTAAGTCCCCCGTGAGGATCACTTGTCCTATCTCGCGAAACCCATCGGGCAGATCCGGCAAGGCCATCGATTCCGAGATGACACGGGTTCCGGTGGTATAACACTGCCGGTTTGCTAACCCAACCACCATGGCAACAGCCTGGCCAAGTTTCAGCACGAGGGCAGGCAACGCAGTTGGGATTCCTAACGCCTGGGCATTGCGGATTTTGCCGATCCATTCGAACACATCATCCACCAGCAGATTTTCGATGGCCTCTCGAAACAGCGGTTCAGGACGGGCCTGGGCGATGGTGCGGATCTCTGCAAAAAAGTCTTCTGGGTCATAGAGAGGAAGAACGGTTTGGAACGCACTGTGGGTGAGTGGCCATCGGCCATCGACACGTGCAGCCTGCTCACGCAGCGTTTGCTTGCCATACAGATCCACCTCTGCCTTCCATGCCGCTGTACACCATTCATAGCGCTGCTCATACTGGTCGGCCTGCAGTACCCCAAACAGTTCGATATCAGAATAGGGGCCATCTTCTTCTCGTGCTAGCGAGCCATAGAGACCAATCGCGACCACCTCGGGGTGAAAACGCTCCTTCACCCGTTCGGCAATCTCGTGGGCAATCGTCATCCGTTGTGTCCGTGGCAATGCCTGGGGTCCCCAAGAAAGCATCGTGTTTTCCCTCCGGGCGCGAGCGCCAGTACATTTTTCCTCACTCTACCATTCCGCTTAGGCAGCCGGCAAGCAGCGGTGGTGCAAGTAGGAAAGCCCAGCTCTGCCATACGCTTGCCGTTTGATCAGTTTGAGGCGGTTAATGTGACCCTCCACTGGCCCGGTACTGTAGGGCTGCGTGAGACCTGCCAGAATCGCTGGTTTGTCCCGCTCAACACTGCGGGCAAAGGTGTGGAATTGTCGGACGGTGGAAGTACGCACGTCCTTGAGCCAGGTATCGAGTCCGTCACCGCAGCGGTGACGGATGAGATCCAGGAAGCCATGCGTCAACTTCGATGCCTGCGCAAGCTGACTATCCATCTGCGTGATCCGATCCAACTGTACCTTGGCCTCTGGGTGAAGCTCCCCTGGACGGGCCAGCATCCAGCCGACGACCTTTCTAGGGGTCATATCTTCTAAGGGAGAGCGAGGAACCGCCTCAGATGATGCTGGCACTTTCAGCTTCGGCGGCTGATCCCGCCATGTAGCCAGACGCCGATAGATACTCCGGAGAGAACCGGTGTAACCATGGGTCTTCAACTCCTCCCACAGGACAGTACCGTTGTGCTCGCCTTCATCCCATCGCTGGTGCAGATAGCGTGTTGACCAATCAAACGGACTGCGCCGAGGTTTGCGTGCTCCTGCATAGGGACCATGCGCCTCGGTCAACCAGCGTTGAATGGTTCGTTGCGTCACCCCCAGCCTCTGCGCAATAGTCCTTGTTGAAAGGCCCGCCTCTCGGAGGGCGAGCATCTGCTGATAGCGTGCTTCACCAGAAGTCTGGCGGGGCCGACGGGCTGGAGTAGAAACGTGAATAGGATTGGGTGGCATCTCGGTTTCACCTCCAGCTTTGGTCAGTTGTTTCCAACGACTAGAAACGACTTTATCCAGGTGTTCCGTCAGATTTTTCGCGATATGCCAGCGATCGGCTACGTGCTGGGCGTGGGGAAGGGCCTCGGTGATAGCGGCAGCAAACTCCTTGCTCCGATCTCGGGCCACGATGGTGATGGTGGGGTAGCGTTTCAGCCATTGGACGACCGTAGGCTTCGAGCGATCAGGTAGCAAGGCAATCGGCTTGTTGCGTTCCAGATCCACGACAAGAGCCCCATAGCGTTGGCCACGCTTCCAGGCCCACTCGTCCAGGCCAATGACCTGTGGAGGAGTGATGGGAGGGAGCGCAAGGGCATGCATGAAACGTACGATCGCTCGCGCAGTCACCTGCAACCCCTGAAGTTTCGCGCTGCGTGCGCCCGATGCTCCACCTTGTTCCCGACCCAGTTGACCGAGGAACTGACGCAGACCAAAGGTAAAGCGACCGTGAGGCGACGTCACCTGGGGCAGCCGCTCAGTGAAGATGCGCCGGGGACAGTCAGACCGATCACAGTAGAACTTGCGGACGTGCAGCTGCAGAAGGACTTGCATATTCTGAACCGACAAGTCCCAAATCGTACGTTGATAGCGGCTCTGGATCCGATGGGCGGCAGTGCCACACACAGGACAAAGGGTGCTCTGCGTCACCCGTTCACACGTGAGGACGAGACGTTTGGTCTCTCTGCTGGATGAAAGCAGACGGAAGCCGCGCAGTTGGGGAAAGAGAATATGTAGAGACATGGGAATACTCCGTGAAAGAAATGGTGTCAAGAGGCGTTGACCCTTTTATTGTACTACATAACAAGCGACCTCCACCAAACCGGTCCGAGAACCTGGAATTAAGTCAAACGACAATCAACACAGACTTATGGGTGAGAGTGAATAAATTGTCTGGAAATCGAGCACCTCTCATTGACATCTATCGCCAACGGGCGAAAGGCTATGACGCCAGTGGCATCAGTGCACTGGAAACCTGGAGGAAAGAAGCGGTCAAGCTGCTCAACTTGGAACGCGGTGACCTTGTGGTTGATATTGGCTGTGGGACCGGACTCAATTTCGCGCTGATGCAGGAAGCTATTGGCCCAGAGGGCCGGATCATTGGCATTGACCTGACGGATGCCATGCTTGACCAGGCGAGGCTTCGCGTAGCTGAACATGGCTGGAAGAACGTTGAACTCGTGCAAAGAGATGCAGCCCAATACGAGTTCCCAATCCAGGTGGATGGCATTATCGCTACGTTTGCCCTCACATTTGTCCCGGAGTGTGAGCGTGTGATCCAGAACGGATGCCAGGCTTTAGCGCCTGGACGACAGTTGGTGGTGCTGGACATGGCCTGGCCTACTGGATGGCCGCAGTGGTGGCGGCAGCTACTTTTCTTCTTACCTTCGTATGGCATTACGGCGGACGTAGTCCGATGCCGTCCGTGGCAGACGATCTGGAGAACAATGGAGCGGCATCTTGTCAATGTAGCGCGGAAGCAGTTCTGGATGGGGTTCTTCTATCTGGCTTCTGGGAACAGCCTCATCATTCTGGTTGATGGTATGCTGTAGATAACATCGACCGGAATAAACCTTACTCTGTCACCTCGGATAAAGGGCTTTCCCGTTCCGGAGAGGTCTACCCCTCATAGAGCGTCCTGACGGTATTCGGACGGTGCCCGGCTTTGAGCGAACGGTATTCCTGCCAATGTTTTAACCCAGCTGCTCGAGTAATGCTGTGAAACGTGCCCAATCAAATGGCTTGTGATCATGCAGGATGGCCCAGATTTCTTCTACCAGCGCCGATCCAATCATTTCTATGACCTGCTTGCGCGAGTACCCTGCAGCCAGCAGTCGCTCAAGTGTTTGCCGAGACACGGCAGTTGGTGGAGGATTTCGCTTCCCAGACCTTGACAATCATCCCTTGCTTCTGTTAAAATAGAATATGAATTCAGGTTCCATTTCATAGCACATTTGGAGGTGTTTATGGCTACTACTATTCCGCCTGGTGCGAGCCTTGAGGTTTCCCTTCCTCAAGGAACGGTCCGCTACTCTGATCAGGGAACGGGACCAACGCTCGTCTTCGTGCATGGCTTACTGGCAAATCATCGGCTCTGGAGTCGTGTGATTCCTCCTCTCGTCTCACACTTTCGCTGTATTGCTCCCGATCTCCCTCTGGGTGCTCATTCACATCCCTTCCATCCAGATGCGGATCTCAGTCCTCTTGGGGTAGCTCGCCTGATCGCTGATTTTCTCGAAGCAT
>JBKPBA010000376.1:0-5110 GCA_046726675.1 Chloroflexota bacterium | reverse complement strand
GGTACAGTGCGCGACCCGATCGTCTCGCGCGACCAGATGCTGGTCTACCAGGAGCTTCGGGAGCGCGGCGGACTTACCGTGCGTTGCAGGCCTATGCATTTGATTCCACAAGGTACGGTTGCCGAACAAATCGCCGATATCCAGAGCCTGGGAGTGCGTAGCGGCTTCGGCGACGACCTGCTCAAAATCTGGGGCCTCAAAGCTGACATGGATGGCGGAGCGGCGGCGGCGGCGCTCGACCAGCCCTATAGCAATAATCCCAACTTTTCAGGCAGGGTCTTCTGGAAGCCGGATGACATGGTTGAGGTGTTGAATTTCGCTGTGCGCCGGGGCTGGCTGGTTGGTACACACGCCATTGGTGATCGCGCGGTGCGAACGCTGCTTGATGTCTATGAGCGCGTTGTCCAGGACAATCCCGGACTCAAGCCGGGTACCCTCGCCATCGAGCACGCCTTTCTTGCTGATGCTGTGCAGCGGGCACGGGCTATCCGTCTGGGTGTCGCTATCACCATCCAGCAATCTCTGCTGTATGCGCTGGGGGCACAAATTCTTGAGGGGTGGGGAAAAGAACGGGCCAATCAGATCTTCCCGATTCGCGCCTGGGTAGAGGAAGGGGCGCAGGTCTCCGCGGGTACGGACTCTACCGGAGTGGGTGATCCGCCATTTGACCCGCTGCTAGGCGTCTGGGGCATGGTGACACGCGGGACGAAACACGTTGGTGTCCAGGGAGCTGACTATGCCATCGATCGCTATACCGCTGTGCAGCTCTACACTGCTGCCAGCGCGGAACTCAACTGGGAGAGCGACCGGCGCGGGGACATACAGCCACGCAAACTCGCCGACCTGGTCGCATACCGCACTGATCCCATGACCTGTCCTATCGATGAGTTGCTCTCATTGCGGCCAACCTTCACCATGGTTGGGGGACGAGCCGTCTATGATCCTGAATCGATGTTGAGCGAGCAAGGCTGAGGCAAAGAGAGCGCCACAGCTTAACACTCCAAGCTTGATGGCACATCTTCCGTCATTCCTTTGTCCTTTCTTTTCCTTTTCCTGCTTTTTGCCCTCTGTAGCGCTAAAGAGGAGTGAACCCTTGCTTACTCCATGGTCAGGCCACCGTTAACGGGCGCATAGACGCCAGTCATAAAGCCGCTGTCATCGCTGGCAAAGAAGGTGATTACTCGGGCGATGTCCTCCGGCTGCGCGATGCGTCCTAGCGGGGTCATAGCTGCCAGGCGCTGTCTGTGCTCGGCAGGGATCATTGCACTGAGTTCGGTTTCTACCATGCTTGGAGAAACCACGTTAGCGGTGATGCCAGAGGGTCCGTACTCTTTGGCGATGTATTTGGCAAACGCGACCAGGCCGGCTTTGGCCGTGGCGATGCTGATCGCGCCCTCCACACTCGGGTTTTTTGCCAGTCCGCTCGAGATGTAGACGATCCGCCCGTAGTGCTGCTGCTGCATAGTGGGCAGCACGGCTTTCGACAACAGGAAAGCCGCCCTTAACTCATTATTGATGCCCAGGGCAAATTCATCCCAGCTCATCTGCTCAAACGGCTTGAAGACACCCGATGGACTGGAGCTGTTGATCTGGATGTCGATGCGACCGTAGGCATCGCGTGCGGCTCGAACCAGAGTTTCTACCTGCTGCGGGTCGCGGACGTTCGCTTGAACTGCGAGAGCCTGTCCCTCGTTCGCACGAATCTGGTCAACGACCTGCGAGGCTGTAGACCCGTTTTTCAGATAATTGACGACTACACTGGCTCCACGTGCAGCCAGCAGCTTAGCTGTAGCCGCGCCAATACCTCGTCCACCCCCTGCAATCAGTGCAACTTTTCCTTCTAAGGTCATACTTCTTTCCTCCTTATGAAAGGATCTGTAACATCATATCTGAACTGAGCTGAGACGATGCTGAGCTTTCCGGTGGTTCTGTTTGAACAAAAAATGCCACTCGCTAGAGTACGCTCTTCAAGTACACGAATCTGGGCACTGGTACGATACTGAACCATCGGGGATGAGGCATTATGATGCGCAAAAAGGTGTGCAGCGACATCCTGCCTCGGCGTGCGTAACATCCTGCCGTCACGGGGCGCATTGCCTCACGAAAAATCGGCAATGCATCTCTTCATCAAGGAACAAGGATGAGCTTGCGACGAGCACACGCGGCCTGGCGCTCCCAGGTCTCGGCGGCTCGTGCAAGCGGCACTGTTTCTCTCTCGACCGTGCAGCGGCCAGCAGCGGCGTGCGTGAGGATTTCAGTGAGGGCTTCCGCTTTCTGCTCGTGGGTCAGCGCATTGTTGGTATAGCCAAGGATGGCATGCAGCCGGCTGCGCAAGATGGCCGATTCAAAGCGCACAGTGGGTCCGGCGGCAGAGCCGATGTTGATCAGCCTTCCCTCAGCGGCCAGCACTCGAACGGCTGCTTCTGCCGGGAGGCCCCACACGGGGTCGATGACGAGGTGCAAGGGACCGTCACAGGCTGCTGCGATGCGCCTGCTGATCTCGTCCACGTCGTCGCCAGTGAGGTCGACGGCAGCGTCTGCACCGAGCGAGAACGCACGGGTGCGCGCAGCCTCGTCCCGTGAGGCTGCAATCACGCGGCCAGCGCCGAGCAGCTTAGCAGCTTGCACTGCCACCTGTCCGACCGCGCCACTGGCGCCGAGGACAAGTACCTGCTCTCCAGGCTGAATGTGACCGCGCCAAGTGAGGGCCATCCACGCGGCAATCGCGGACAGCCCGAGTGCGGCGGCCAGGTCATCGTCGACCTGGTCAGGGAGCACGAGCGCTGAAGACTCATCAATAACGCAGTACAGCGCCATGCTGCCATCCCCAGGCTTCATGCCAGCGTCGCAAGAGAACCATACCCGTTGTCCGGGCGCGAGTATTTCTGCCTCCATCACGGTGCCGATGCCCTGCACGCCCGGAATGTAGGGGAGACTTGGCGCGCCGAAGTAGGACTTGCCCGATGCGCACAGCAGATCCAACGGGCTGATAGGCGCCGCCGTGACCCGTACCAGTGCTTGTCCCGGTCCGCGGCGAGGCATGGGCCACAGCACATGCTCGGGTGGAGCAGCGTGTTGGCGGATCACTGCCGCAGGCATCTCGGCGTTCATCATAGCGTCCTCCCCTTAGTTGTCAGTATCGCTGTGCGCAGCTGTTACCTGATGAGGGTCATGCGGAAGCGTTGCTCACGATCCCGGGCTCACTTGTTTCTGCGCTGCCTTGTCGCGTTCTCGGTCGGTGTATGTGTACGGGTTGTCAATCAACTCGACCACTGCCTTCTCGGGGTTCATCGCCTGGGTCCAGGCTTGCTCGCCCATTTGGGCCTGTGCGTACTCAACCGTCTTCAAAACGGCCTGCCTGGCCCTGGCGAGGTCAACATCCAGTAGACGGTGGTCGTACTTGACGACCATGCCATCCACCATCACCGTATGCACGTCTCCGCGCCCGGCTTGAAACACGACGTGCCCGTAGGGATGGAGCAGCGGGAACATCACCGGCGACTGGTCATTCTTAATCAGGACGAGATCGGCCTTTTTGCCGGGGGTGATGCTGCCGATGAAGCTGTCCATCCCCAACGCTTGAGCGCCGCCAAGCGTCGCCCAGGTCACGACCTGCTCAGCGCGCAGATGACTGAGCATGACGGTTTCGTTGCGCTTGTGCGCTTCCAGATGCTCACGGGATCGGTCCGCGCTGAGTGTCGCGCGCATCGCGGAGAACAGGTCTCCACTCCACCACACGCTGGTGTCCATCGAAAGGGAAACCGGGATGTTATGGCGCCGGAGCAGCCACGTGGGCGGGTAGCCCTGACCAGCATTCTGCTCGCTCTCAGTGGACACCGATGTATGCCCACCCGTGGCCGCTATACGATGATACGAGTCTTCAGATAACGTTGCCGCATGCACATAGATGGTGGAGGGGGTCATGAATCCATGTTCGTGCATCAAACGGATGCCATTATCGTTGGTAGCGCCCCTTACCCCGGCGTGGGTGGTCACGGGCAGGTTGAAATCACGCGCTGCCTCGAACGCGGCCTTCTCTGGGAAGGCCGGGTCGCCGGTAACGTCGAAGGCGAGCTGCATGCGCAGCATATCTCCGCGCCCGTCAATGCGACGTCGAATGAAGTCGGCAAACTCAGGGGCCTTTGTCCACTGCCAGGGAGCGCCGAGCAGGTTGCCGTATGCGAGGACGAACCGGCCCGGAACCGCTTCAAGCGCATCAACTGCCGCATCTGCGTGTTCGACCGTTTGCAAGCCGTGAGACCAGTCTACCGTTGTGGTGACGCCGGCGTCTATGGCCTCGATCGCGGAAAGGAGGTTCCCGGCATAAATATCCTCGGGACGGAAGATCTTGCCCCAGTTCAGGTAGTAGAACTGGAAGTAGTTCGTGAGGGTCCAGTCGGCACCGAACCCACGGAGTGCTGTCTGCCACATGTGGCGGTGTGTGTCAACCATACCCGGCATGAGAATGCCGTCGGTCGCGTCAATCTCCACCGCGCTATCCGGTACGACGAGTTGTCGCCCAACAGCCGCGATACGCTTGTCGACGACGAGGACATCGCCGTTCTTGATCATCTCAAGCGATGGGTCAATGGTCAGCACGGTGGTGTTACGGAATACCACCGGGCGATCTGACGGGAAGTGATTACTGTTCACTGCTGAGATCTGGCTCATTTTACTCACCTCATTGTGTCTTGGCTGCAAGGACGCGAAGCAGACCGCACGACACCCACTGGATACCGGTCGTCTAGGGCCTTTTCCCACATCTTTGTAGCCTTGTTGCGATACGTACCTTCAAAGAGCTGACGCTGGCGATCAATAGTGTCCGCATGACGGACACTTGTCCACTGATCACATATTACTCAATTGAAAAGCCCATGTCAAGGATATCGTTGAGGCTGATCTGGACATGGAGCACCGTTTCTGCTACGATGAGCGCAGAGAAAACATTGTCGTGTTCACCTGCACGATGTGCCCAGAAGGGCGCTGATGTGCCATAGGGGGAAATGATGCGTGGCGAAACAGGACCTGACTTCATCGAGGCGCTGGCACGCGGCCTGGATGTCATCCGGGCGTTCGGACCCAACCGACCAACGATGACCCTGAGCGAGGT
>JBKPBA010000375.1:0-6098 GCA_046726675.1 Chloroflexota bacterium | reverse complement strand
ATGGTATATGGTCGGAGATTCTTAGAGGCTCCAATGCCGCTGCTCGTGTTGGACTGTGGATCCATATCGACAAGCAACACTTTGCGACCTGAAGCAGCCAGGTACGTAGAAAGGTTGATGGCGGTGGTGGTTTTTCCTACTCCCCCCTTCTGGTTCGTGATTGCAAATACTTTCGACACAGGTTACATCCGTATCTTTCTCTGACCATAGCTGGTTGCAATACCTCTTGCTTGCAGACTGTAAGCACATTGTAACAAATGCGTCGTTCATAAGCAACTAGAGGTTTCGAAAGTGTTTTTCCACCTCCCCACCCCAAGAAAAAGAGGAATTTGTGGGGACACTCCACACTCCGCCAAGGGGCGGCTGCCCCTTGGAACCCTGCTTCATTCGATTGTCAAAAAGGTCTGTATATTTGACACTTCCACTTACCAAGCCATACAATTTGAATAGAACGTTTATATTACATAGCTACTAAAACACAAAAGAAAGTTCTTTCACATGCAACAAACTTCCCCGGTGCAGCCTCATCGCCAGTATGAGCCGCTTCCCGAAGCTCGTGAGGTTGCTTCAGGTATCTGGAAAATCACTCTACCTATTCCATTTCCTCTACGTACTGTCAATGTTCATGCACTTGTTGGCAATGAAGGGTGGGCACTGGTTGATGCTGGTATCGGTATGCCCGACTCCCGCGCAGCATTGTGGGCAGGATTAGAACATGTTGGACTTACCCTGGACAAGCTTCGTATCATTGTCCTCACGCACCACCACCCCGATCATGTTGGTCTCTCAGGAGAACTGCGGGAAGAGAGTGACGCGGCAATCTATATGCACCCTATTGATGAAGCTGCGATACAGATCATCTGGTCTGGTACTATGCCTGAGCGGTTCCGAAGCGTCTCGCAGTTTTTCAAGCAGCATGGGCTACCTCCTACTGATTTCTGGTTTACCCAGGTGGACCCTGAAGTCATGCGCAACATCATTCGCGTTCCACCGCACGAAGCGATTACACAGGTCGAGGATGGTGAGGTAATCGACCTGGTGGGCGAACGTTACCGCGTAATCTGGACACCCGGACACTCTGATGGACATATATGTCTTTTCCGTGAACGCGATGGTGTCTTCCTGACAGCCGATCACGTTTTACCTCGTATCACACCAAATATCGGCCTCTATTCAGAGCGTGACCGTGTGAATCCTCTGGGTGACTACTTGAACTCTCTGGAAAAGGTTGCTAACCTGCCAGCCAGCGTCGTCCTTCCTGGGCATGGAGAGCCATTTGTTGACCTGGCTGGACGTACTGCAGAAATCATTGAACACCACAGACTGCGCGAGATGGAGATTTTGACCCTACTCGAAAAGGGACCTCAACATGCATACGAACTCGCTGAACAACTCTTTGGACACCGTTGGAATAATAGCGAGGCACGTCGTATGGCAGTAGCCGAGACACTGTCGCATCTTGAGCATTTACGGTTTGGAGGGCAGGTCGAGCAACAACATACAACAGATGGGCTTATTCTTTATGCGGTAGTTTAGAAAATAGTGTGGATATATCCTATATTCATGCCGCTTAGAAAGCCAATTTTATAACTGTACGCTTGTTTTAAATTGGCTTCTCATGGCCCACTAAGATGTGAGGCTAGCTCTCAAGCAGATTCAGCCCCTTGAATTCTTTCAAATCGCGTGCTATACTCGTTTACGGCAGTGAGTTGTGAAGCCGCTTTACAGGCCCAGCAATAAATAATGGGATGAAAAGCGACGTGTGTTGTCCGTTGTAAGGAGGATTTCAAACCCATGGCTACAACAAAATCTACATCGACTATTGTCGGTCGGCAAGAACTGACGAAGCGTATTGCTACACAGTCAGGACTGACACAAAAGAAGGCCGGCGAAGTGTTAGAGGCGACTCTTGATACCATCCGTGATTCTCTCAGGTCTGGTAACGAGGTACGTTTGGTGGGCTTTGGTTCTTTCAAGGTACGCAAGAGCGCAGCTCGCAAGGGTGTAAACCCAAGAGATCGCAAACCTATCCAGGTTCCTGAAAAAAACCGTGTGCGTTTCTCACCTGGGAAAGAACTCTCAGAGGCAGTTGTCAAGACCAAAAAATAATAAAAGAGCTACCCTTTGAGGTGCTCTTTTATAGTGTAAATGGGGGCAGAATACTGCCCTTACAAATGGTGTTCCTCGCTGCCA
Source organism: Chloroflexota bacterium (assembly GCA_046726675.1). Classification (GTDB taxonomy): domain Bacteria; phylum Chloroflexota; class Ktedonobacteria; order Ktedonobacterales; family Ktedonobacteraceae; genus DATMNR01. Next base: position 3,905 of record JBKPBA010000375.1, on the reverse strand, counting down.
CACCATTATCACCCCTTGTTGGCATTGGTGAAGATATGAATCAGGCAGGTTATCTCAATACCCGCCTGTATCTCATAGCCAGTCCCCACAAGGGGTTGCCATTTTTGGTTCCCTTTTCTGATCGTGTCATCAGTCTATACATATCATGCACGAATGGAGTAAAATAAGGTCACAAAGAGATCACAAAGAAGTGAAAGTTTTGAACCACAATACAAAGAAGTACAATAGGTCATTCATATAATATAGGCATAATACATTCGAAGAAAGAGGGGCCTATGGCGATCAGCGACGTGACGCTTGGGGGTCTTACCCGAACACAACTACTAGAAATGCATTACAGGATGGCCCTGCTGAGGCGCTTTGAAGAGAAGAGTGCCGAGGAATATACACACGGCAAAATAGGTGGTTTCATGCACCTTTATATAGGCCAGGAGGCCGTCGGTGTAGGAGCTATTACTGCTCTAAGATCTGACGATAAGGTCCTATCGAGTTATCGGGAGCATGGGCATGCCATCCTCAAAGGCATGGACCCACGAGTAGTAATGGCGGAACTTTTTGGCAAAATCACCGGCTGCAGCAAAGGCAAAGGCGGCTCCATGCATATGTGGAGCAATGAGCTAGGAATGATGGGAGGCAACGCTATCGTCGCCGCCCAAATGCCGATAGCCGCGGGAGTAGCGTTTGCTATGCAATATCAAAGTCTCGATACTATTGTGGCTTGCTTTTTTGGTGATGGAGCGGTTGATGAAGGAGCATTCCACGAATCGCTTAACCTTGCTTCTATCTGGAAATTGCCTGTCGTCTATATCTGCGAAAATAATCAGTACTCGATGGGCATGTCTGTTCAAAAGGCCTGGGCGGTTGATTCTTTACTTCCACGCGCTGCGGCCTACAATGTGCCTTTCGAACAGGTTGATGGCATGGATGTAATAAAGGTTTATGAAGCTGCGAAACGTGCTGTTGAGCATGCGCGTAGCGGACAGGGCCCTTCACTGCTTGAGATCAAAACCTATCGTTTCCGAGGTCATTCTATGACAGACCCTGCCTATTATCGCAGTCGAGAAGAAGAGCAACAATGGCGAACCTCGCGGGACCCTATCGGATTTTTTGAGAAGAAGTTACTCGATCTTAACCTGGCAACTCAAGCCCAACTTGAAGAGAACGACGCAAGGGCCACTCAGATAGCAGAGGATGCCGCCGAATTTGCTGAGAATAGTCCTGACCCGGAGCTGGAAGAACTTTATACCGACGTTATGGTTGATAAATCCATCGCGCTCAGCTACCGTTACGAGAGGAAATAAACCATTATGCGTACTATTACATATCGTGACGCGCTGCGAGAGGCTATCCGTGAAGAGATGCAGCGCGACGAGCGCATTTTCATTCTGGGCGAAGATATCGCCGGCTATGGGGGCACCTATGCCGTTTCTAAAGGACTGTTTGAAGAATTTGGTGAAAAGCGTGTGCGCGATACCCCTCTAGCGGAAGAAGTTATTACGGGCGCGGCCATTGGTGCTGCTCTTGGGGGATTGCGTCCTATTCTCGAACTGATGACCATCAACTTTAGTCTGCTTGCCAGCGATTTACTGGTGAACAGCGCGGCTAAGTTCCATTATATGTTCGGTGGACAACCGGAAATACCCCTCGTTGTGCGGATGCCAGGAGGCGGAGGAGCACAGCGGGGAGCGCAACACTCTCAAATGTTGGAGTCCTGGTATGCGCATATTCCCGGCCTCAAAGTTGTCACGCCCGCCACTCCCTACGATGCCAAGGGCATGCTCAAATCGGCAGTGCGTGACCCTGATCCGGTGCTGTTCATTGAACATGAACTACTCTACAATGTGAAAGGCGAGGTGCCCGACGAAGGCATCGAATACACGGTACCACTCAATCGAGGAGAGGTGAAACGTGAGGGCCAGCACGTGACGATAATTACTTTCTCACGTATGTTGCATGTAACATTACAAGCTGCAGAAGAACTGGCAAAAGAAGGCATCCAGGCAGAAGTAATCGATCTTAGAAGCATTCGTCCTATTGACATTGACCTGATCCTTGACTCGGTGAAGAAGACAAATCGCGTTGTAATTGCCGAAGAGGGGTGGAAATATTATGGAACAGGTCAGGGCCTGGCTGCGCTGATTTATGAATTTGCCTTTGATTACATGGATGCACCGATTCAACATGTCAACAGCGCCGATGTGCCAATGCCCTACTCAAAAGTGTTAGAACGCGCTGCTTTACCCAAGAGAAGCGATATTGTGAACGCAGTAAAAGCCATTGTGCCCCAGGCGCTGGTTCATGGTTGATGCGGAGTGAAACGATGAAAACCGTTGAAATGCCCAAAATGGGCGATACGATGGAGGAAGGCAAGATTCTTCGCTGGATTAAACACGAGGGCGATCCGGTAAATAAAGGCGAGTCACTTGCAGAGGTCGAGACAGATAAGGTCAATATTGAGATAGAGTCATTTGCCAGTGGAGTGCTACGAAAGATCCTGGTCCCCGAAGGGGTATCTGCGCCAATTGGCGCAGGTATTGCATTGATTGGTGCAGCCGATGAGCCTCTTCCTGATCTCCTGGCTGGTAATGGTTCGGCAAAAGCTGCTGCTACAACTCCAAAGGAGATGGAGAAAGGTGCTACAACAAGAGAAGGAAGCAGACAGACCCTTCGCTTCGCTCAGGGTGACAATCGAGAGAAGCAGGGTGACAATCGAGGGCAGCAGACAGCCCCTTCGCAAGCAACGTCACAACAGACAAGTGTTCAATCTCCCCCGGGCACGGAAAGCCAGGGTCGTATCTTTATCTCGCCTATTGCGCGTCGAATAGCAGAAGAGCATCAGTTAGACTATAGCCGAGTTGAGGGTACAGGACCAAATGGACGTATCATTAAGATGGATGTCGAGGCTGCACTGGCACAAAGACAGGCAATACCGGCAATGCTAGCGCCAATCCAGGCACCAGCACCTGAGGCCGCCCCTTCAGCTATAGAGACTGGTGAGGTGATAGAGATACCGCTCACAGCTATGCGCCGCACTATTGCGAAGCGTCTTAGCCAGAGCATGCAGACAGCGCCACACTTCTATGTAACAAGCGTCATCGACACCGGGAAGCTTGCTGACTTGCGACGACAGATCAATGAGTATGCACAGAAAGAACCGGACCCAGTAAAAGTTAGTTTCAACGACCTGATCGTTAAAGCAGTAGCACTCGCATTGGTGCGCATGCCGCAGGTCAATGTCTCGTTTGCTGAGGATCGCTTGATCCAGAAAAAGCAGGTACACATTGGCATGGCGGTGTCGCTCGAACAAGGTCTGATCGTACCCGTCCTACGCGATGCTGACCAGCGGCGTATTCTGGCTATAGCGCGTGAATCACAACGCCTGGCCGAGCTGGCTCGCACAGGCAAACTGCGCCCGGAGGATTTCAGCGGGGGCACATTCACCGTGAGTAACCTGGGCATGTTTGACGTAGATAGTTTCACGGCAGTCATTAATCCACCAGAATCGGCCATTCTAGCTGTTGGCTCGATTACACCAACGCCTGTGGTCGTAGATGGACAGGTAGTCGTGCGTGATCGCATGAAGGTGACACTATCATGTGACCATCGCGCTATCGATGGAGCAACCGCCGCGCGGTTCTTGCAGGAAGTCAAACGACTGTTGGAGGAACCCTTTGGTTTGCTACTGTAGATGGAAGAGGAGTTTATGGCTACACATACTATCAATGGCGTAACACTGGCACTGATGCGGGGAAATATTGTTGAAATGCAGGTGGATGCCATTGTCAACGCAGCAAACTCAGGACTACGTGGAGGGGGAGGCGTTGATGGCGCGATTCACCGCGCTGGCGGACCAAGCATTATGGAAGAATGCCGAAAGATTGGTGGTTGCCCCACAGGCAGCGCCG
>JBKPBA010000374.1:0-5821 GCA_046726675.1 Chloroflexota bacterium | reverse complement strand
GCGGTTGCAGGCACAGACTCGCCTTGCGTCTCCCCTGCTCGATCACCCCCACCAGCCCTTGCGCTCGTGGCACGCGGTAGATGCACCCTGGATCACGGGGGCTCTTGATATCGAGGTAGCCCTGCCGCATCAGTTGGCGATATTCTTCACAGGTCAGCACTGAGCGCAACAGCTCATTGGCCCGTCGATTCGCCTCTGACCACTTGAGGTAGCTATCAAGGGTCAGTCGCCAGAGCACAACGAGGGCAAGAGCCGCCATGATCCCGAGCAACACATAGACCAGCATCTCCACGTTCATCCACCGACCACTCGTGGCACCAGGATAATCTGCGCGGCCTGTGGGTCAAACTGCTCCAGGCGCTCGACGGGCTTGCCTACTTCGACGCGAAAAGCCGTCGCGCCCCTGGCGCGCTCGTGTGCAAAGATGCGTTCAGCTTCGCGAATCGCGGCGTTCGCTTCGGCGTCACCCGTCAGGGCGTCCTGTTCATTCCAGTGCACGCGATCATCCCCGCGTTTTGAGATCACTCGTAACTTTCCCATTGCTGGTTCTCCTTTCTCAACTCCGTCATGGTTGCTAGCTAGTGCGTATGTAGAACTACACCTTCACCGGTGTTTCTATTCCAGTCTTCTACACCCTTCTCGTTTCGCATCGCTGTCTTGAGTATAGTGACTTCCAAACAAAAACACATCCACAAAATGTACTGTTTTTTATAACGAGACACCTCTGCCAAAAGCAGCTCGACCCTTTCATGGTGCAATTGTTCCGCTAGATTCTCGAGCATCTCGACGCTGGTAATGTCGAGTTCATCGTTGGCCGTCATATCAATAAGCACGGCTCGCACCGACGGCTTACCGGTCTTGACAAGTGCCCTGATGTGGTCACGTACCTCGGTAGCATTGGGAAAGTACATCGTCGCGTTAGGCCGGAAGATCAGCAAGCCCGGCCTGTACGCGTGTGAACCACTTTGCGGTTTAGTAATGACAACCTACTATTGTACTGGGAAGACAACACGCGTTAACGGTTTGGCCCGATTGAATTGGGTTTTGGCTGTTGAACCCGGCATATTGAGGGCTCGTCCAATTTCAGAGAATGTCAATTGCTCTCCATAGTAGAGCAACACGACCGAGCGGTACTTGTGAGGTAGCAACTGGATTGCGCGCCATATCTCATGTTGGAGGTCATGCCGCTCTACAAGTTCTTCCGGCGTGGGACTCGTATCAGGGATGGCGTCCAAGAATGTCGCTTCATCCCCCTCATTACCTGGCTTGACCTCAGAAAAAGAGAGCAGATGCTTAGAAAGCAGACGCTTGTGACGCAGGAAGTCCAGACCGCGATTACGCGCGACGGTGAAGAGCCATGGCTTGATCTGCGCATTCGGGCGGAGCGTGGCTAAAGAAAGGTAGAGTTGGAGCCAGACCTGTTGTAAGATATCCTCTGCTTCGTGATACTCGCTAACATAATGGTAGATCAGACCAAAAAGCGACTGCTGATACCGGCTCACCAGCGCCTCGAATGCTTCCTGATCACCTGTGAGTGCTTGCTGAACCAGGATGTTGTCAGCAGTTTGTGGATACTGGATATCCCTCTGTCCCTGTGTTTGCACGGATGCTATCCCTATAGTTTTGCTACTTCGCTTACACAATCTACAAGTGGTATCATCGCTGAGCTCTCCATCCTTCCAGGGAAATACCCTTACCATAGGGCCAGGGTGGCGTGGAGTGGCGAGGTGGGCCATTATGATCGCCCGTCGTCCTCCTAAAGGATGTAAATCCTATCAGTGGAGATATCCAGGAGAAAGGCCATATAGCCTTGGCCTTTCCCCCATGCCTTGAGAGCAGCGCGTAATACGCTCTGCTTTACTCTTCTCCGAAGTCTGCTCGGAGCTTGGCCTCTTGCTCTTTGGACAGGTTGGTCTGGATGATCTCGTACTGCTGGCCCTTGACGGCCTCAGCAACCTTGTCTACCACTGCCCCACTCTCCAAGAGGAACAAGGCCGATGTACCCGGCGTGATCTTGGCGCGCACCTGGTCGATGAAGCTCTGGTCGATCCCATAGTGAGCAAAGTGCCCCATCAAGGCGCCGATCCCGGCGCCTACTGCCAGGCCTAAGATCGGGATAAAGAACAGCAAGCCGAACAGAAACCCCCAGAACGCTCCTCCCAATGCGCCGACCCCGGTCATATCGCTGAGCTGTTTGGTCTTGGGTTTGCTGGCTCCGGCAGGCCAGGTGAGGATAGCCCCATCTTGAATCTGGATCAATTGTTGCTTTTGCAGGTTCTCCAGCGTGTACAGCATGGTCTGTGCCCCATCGGCCGTGGGAAACTTGAATACAACTAACGTTGCCATGGTTAAGACTCCTTTCACGTTGTCTTCACAAATGTTGACCGATCTCTTCGCATCTACTGTGCTTCTATGCACTCGACCGAAAGAATCGGGCAACCTAAGTCATATAGCGAATTGAGGACACCAATGAGCGCAGCCTGGTCTGCTAATATGCCCATCAGGATCGTCATCGGATATTGATTCAGAACGATATTGTGTTCGATCGTCATGCCACCGCAATAATCGGACCAATTCTTGTCCAGCGTACCCAGGATACCGATTCTATATGTTGCCGGTTCAAACATACCGGCGCTTGGGCGGTATATATCCATTGTATGTTCCTTTGACCTCACTCCTATGACTCGCTATCCGCTGTATCCTGGCATGCGGTTGCTAATCGCAACCGCACTGCCTACCTCCTCATCGTGTACGCACTGGCGAGACGCATGTTCCTGGATTCCACCTACTTCATTACGAGATCCTTCGCTGCGCTCAGGATGACAGCCTAGGGCGAGACTCATGTGCCTGCATCCCATCTGTTTTCCTATTGCCTTGCCATAACCAGGCGCAGTTCGGCTTCGGAGTCCCTGATCAGGTCACCGCTGACATCCACCGTCACGCCATATATCTTGCCGGTGAACTTGAACGGCGACGAGTACTCAGGCGTGACGGGCAAGCCGGGATTGGCTCCGCAGGTCAGGCCGCCCGGTTGGAAGAGGAGCGGCACCGTAACGGGGATCTCGGCATCTCCGACCAGTCTGCCATCGATATAGAGCTGGCCGCGCCCCGGCGTGCCTTTGCCATGTGGGATGTCCGGCTTGCCGGTCGGCTCGAACTCGAAGCGCAACTGATGACGGCCCTCCGGTACCGGCTCCACTGACACGACGTGATAGAACGCCCTGCTGACGTAGTTGTGGACGTACTGCAGCTTGCCGTCCTTGATGTAGAACGCATAGCCCCCCGCACCGGTGCCCTGGCAGAGCAGTACACCCTCAGCGCCGCCTGCTGGGATCTCGACATCGGCGGTGATGCTGTGCGGGCGGTTGAGCACATGCACCGAGGCGAACCACGGCACCGTCTGCGTGTCCTGGTAGTAGGTGTAGCGGGTTCGGTCTTTTGTGAGCTGTGGGCGCTCCTGGGCAAACCGCTGCAGAGCACTCCCGTCAATAGGCAGCACCTGATACTTGCCCGCCTCGACATACCAGGTCGCAATCATGTTGATCACCCGCTCACGGTTGGAAGCCTCGACGTTGTGGTTCTCGGCGATATCTTCCGCCACGTGGTAGAGCTCCCAGCCATGAGCGTCCAGCTCGGCGAGCGTCTCGGCCGAGATGGGCGTGCCGAAAGGTTTACCAGCTTCGACAAACGAGGCACCAGGCCAGGGACACACCGCGCGCCAGCCATCATGGTAGAGTGAGCGATGGCCTAACATCTCGAAGTACTGGGTGATGTGGCTGGTAGGCGCGTTGGCATCATTGAAGCTCTGGGCGAAACTGACACCCTCGATGGGCGACTGGGTGACACCCTTGATGGTTGCCGGCGACTCGATGCCCAGCGCATCCAGCACGGTTGGCACCATGTCGATAGCATGGGCGTACTGCGTGCGGATTTCGCCTTTGGCCTGGATGCCACGGGGCCAGTGGACAATGAACGGGTCGCTGGCGCCACCGCGATAGGTCTCGCGCTTCCAGCGGCGGAAGGGCGTGTTGCCCGCAAAAGTCCAGCCCCAGGGGTAGTGGTTGGAGGTCTCCGGCCCGCCCAGCTTGTCCAGCTTCGCCAGACTTTCCTGGAGTGACTCAGGCGCGTTGTTGTAGAATTGCAGCTCGTTGGTTGTGCCTGTGGGGCCCCCCTCGGCGCTGGCGCCGTTGTCGGAGATGACCATGATCAGCGTGTTGTCGAACTCGTCGATGCTCTTGAGGTAGTCGAGCAGCCGGCCAATGTGAAAGTCCGTTTGGGTCAAATAGCCGGCAAAAACCTCCATCAGACGGGCGTAGAGCCTGCGTGCCTCCGGTGGGAGCCCATCCCAGTCCGGCACGTCCGGGTCGTGTCGCGAGAGTTCGGCGTTGGCCGGAACGATACCCAGCTCCTTCTGGCGGGCGAAGACTTTCTCGCGGTAGGCATCCCAGCCGTCATCGAACAGGCCCTTGTACCTGTCCGCCCATTCCTTGGGCACGTGATGGGGAGAATGCATGGCGCCGGGGCAGAAGTGCAGGTAGAACGGCTTGTCGGGGGCGACCTGCTTCGCATCGCCGATGAACTGGATCGCCTTGTCGACCAGGTCCTCGTTCAGGGTGTATCCCTCTTCGGGTGTGCTGGGCGGCTCGACCTGGTGATTATCGTACACCAGGTCAGGATAGTACTGGTGGGTATCGCCGCCCAGGAAGCCGTAGTAACGCTCGAAGCCTCTCCCCAGCGGCCAGCGATCGTACGGACCAGCGGCGGACTCCAGGTTGGACGGGACCAGGTGATACTTGCCGATCAGGTAGGTGTTGTAGCCCTGCGTCAGCAGCATCTCCGAAAGGAAACCGTTCTCGAACGGCATGTTGCCGTTGTAGCCGGGATAGCCGGTGGAAACCTCGGTGACGGCGGCCATACCGTTGGAGTGATGGTTGCGCCCGGTGATGATGCACGAACGCGAAGGCGAACACAGCGCCGTGGTGTGCATATTGGTGTAACGCAATCCATCCTCGGCAAGGCTGTCCAGGTTGGGCGTCGCGATGGGGCTGCCGTAGCAGCCAAGCTGACCGTAGCCGGTGTCGTCCAGCACGATACATAGCACGTTAGGCGCGCCTGCCCTGGCGCGCATCGGTTCGGGCCAGGCTGGGCTGGACTGATCTGTCGTCAGCCCGATGACGCCAGGAAAGGTCGTTCCTGGTTTGTACTCTTTGAGAGCCATGTGTTTCTCCTACGTAGTGACTACTGTGTGACGAGACGAAGATCAAAGCGTGCTGCCTGACCACTCCTCGCCTCTTCTTAACAATCCGATTGTGCACTCGCAATGGTTCTATCACAAATCGGGGGTCAAGATGATGGCCCAGCACTGGGCGACGCAAGCGTCCCCACCCTTCTCCCTGCAACCCCCGCCCCTACGCGACGCAAGCGTCCCCACCCTTCTCCCCTGGTTATCGTGCTATTGGCAACCACACAGACCTGGCAGCACTGGGCGACGCAAGCGTCCCCACCCTTCTCCCTGCAACCCCCGCCCCTACGCGACTATACATGCTAGCCCCTGATTTGTGGTGACACCGCCGACGCGAGGCACATTGATTCCCTCTATCAGCATACTCGCTACGAAACGAGAACACATCCATGAAATGTACTGTTTTTGTAGACATTGATAGTCAAAAGGAAGCTGAGTTGATCGTGTCGCGTAGTATATTTACACTAGTCCTTTTCGACCTGATTGTCTCAAATGATCGGATATATCACCAGGTGGTAAATGCCAAACAGAAGCATTCCAAGAGCAACAACCAAAATCACAGCCCTGATCGTATTCCAC
>JBKPBA010000373.1:0-4508 GCA_046726675.1 Chloroflexota bacterium | reverse complement strand
GTAGCTGTAACCATGCCAGTGATTTCATCGCAGGCATAGAGGGCATGGGAAAGCGGGTTATTGCGGGGATGAGTGGCAACATTCAGATCATTGTGGGCCAGGATTGCATATATAATTCGCTCGTCATAGCCTTCTGCCCGCAGCCAGCTTGCAGACATGAGAGTATGCTCACGCAAGTCCGGAAATTCTTCATAGTCGCAGTCGTGCAGGAGGCCGGTCATGGCCCATAATTCCTCGTCTTCATCAAATTTGGGAGCGTAGAAGCGCATTGCTGCTTCTACAGCCAGCATGTGCTTTTGTAGGTTCTCATTTTTTACATGACTTATCATAAATTGATAGGCATCATCTCGTGTTGGCATCGTCTACTCTTTCTACAAATGATAGTATCACGTAAGCCCGTTTATCTGCGTATTATAGCATAAGGGCCAATTTTCGAAGTAGTTCGAAATTCCGCCTGAATAACTGGTGATTTTGGCAAGGATATATGTTATACTCGTTTGGCGTTGTATAGTGCGTAGTTGCTCGGAAGTACAGAGTCTGTTGCAAGCCGTGCCGTACACGAGAGTTTATTGGGATTAGATCCAAGAATCGAGAGAGAAACATGGCATTGAGTGATCAGACACTGTATTGTCGCGATTGCAATCAGGAATTTGTTTTCACCGTAGGTGAGCAGGAATTTTATGCTAGCCACAATCTAATAAATGCACCTGCTCGTTGTCCGTCGTGCCGGGCTGCACGCAAGGCACAGTCAAGTGGAGGGTATAACAGCGGCCGTAGTGGTGGCTCTCGGGAGCCGCGCCAGATGTATACAGCCATTTGTTCGAACTGTGGTAATGAAGCGCTGGTACCTTTCCAGCCACGTGGCGACAAGCCTGTGTATTGTAGTGATTGCTATCAGCCGCAGAAGTCTGGGCGTAGTAGTGACAGAAGATCGCGCTGGTAATTGCCATGAGTGAGGTCAAGGTCAACCCCGGCGATTCGTTCGAGCAAGCGCTCAAGCGCTTTAACCGCAAAGTTCAGCAGGATGGTGTACTCTCGGAAGCGCGCCGTCGCGCTCATTACGAAAGCCCACAGGCTCGACGTAAGCGCAAAGCGGCAGCGCAACGCCGCAAGCAGCGCCGTTCTCGTCAGCCGAGCTAAAATTAAATTAAGCTCTTGCTTTTATGCCTAAACCAGGACGGTCGGGAAGTATTAATTTACCATTAACTACACTAACGCCATCATATGGGTCATTGTCGATGAGAAGATGACCGTCAAGGTCGGCATAATCAACCAGTGGAGTAATGTGAGCAGCGGCGGTGATTGCCAGCGAGCTTTCGATCATACAGCCAATCATCACCTGTAAATGATGTGCGCGTGCCACGTGGATCATCTTCAATGCGTGTCTTATACCACCACATTTCATCAGTTTGATGTTAATGCCATCGACGCACTCTGCAACTATGGGAATATCTTCAACTGTGACACAACTCTCGTCAGCAATAATTGGCACAGGCACATTCTCACGTATCAGTTTCAGCCCGGCAAGGTCACGAGGCGAGATGGGTTGCTCCACAAACTCAATGTTATAGGGCGCCAGCGCATTAATGGTCTTTATCGCCTCTTTTGGAGTCCAGGCTGCATTTGCATCCACTCGAATCGTCGCCGATGAAACTTCTCGAATAGCGTCAATAATGGCAATGTCGTTTTTAGTACCGACTTTGACTTTAAGAATTGGATAGTCACGTGCCAGCAAGGCTTTTTTTGCCATGTTCGTCGGGCTATCGATGCCTAGAGTGAACGAAGTATATGCTGAATGTGCTGGATTGAGCCCCAGGAGTTTGTAGACGGGCACGCCCAGCATTTTACCGACGAGATCGTACAGGGCCATATCGACTGAGGCCTTAGCGGATGGGTTGAGCCTGATAATGTGCTCCAGGTTATTGAGAATGTCCTCGATGGCAAATGGATTGTCACCGAGGTTGCCTGCAAACTGACTGATACAGGACAGCACTGTCTCCACATTTTCGCCATAAAATTCGTCAGGGGCGGCCTCACCGTAGCCTGTGTGCTCGTTGAAGTTGATCTGGACAATAGCGTTCGATGCTACGCTTTGCACTCCGCGTGAAATACGGAAAGGTGTTGTGAGCCTGAGGTCTATTGGCTTTGCGTCAATATGCATGGCATATGTTCTTTCTTTTCCAACCCTTCAAGTCTAGAACTCTTTACCTGGCTCAATCACATTTTCTATGCTTTGATTACTAAGCCGTGGTATTTCCGGTCAATCTGCTTGTATCGGTTCTAAGAGACGCTATTAGATACCTCAAGGCCTGCCCAGCAGCTTCAACCAGATCGGGTGATGAGCCATAGCCTTCAAGACATTGCCAATGATAGCGATTGCTCTGCCAGGTAATAGTGATTGGAACGGGTAATTGTCGCAGCATTACCATCAAATCTTGCTCTATGCTTGCCATGTTAACACCTCATCTATTTAGTTTCTCACATTACTCGTAGTTTGATCGTCAAACGTCTAGCAGTAATTTGCTATTCAAAACATAAATCAGATGAGTTAAAATCATATTATGAGACAGTTAAAAGTTGACTTTCACATCAAATCTATGACTTTATTATATAATATCCAATTTCGTTTGGTTCAAACGTCTCTAATAGAGAGGCTTTCCCTTTTTATGATAGAAAATGAGTAGTATGGACTGGCATGATTTAAACATCGGCATGCAAAAACACATTAGCAAAAGGGACTTTGCATTCATGAAAATATCGGAACGAGAATCCAGAATGCTGGCGGAAGTTTTTACTGAGGTTCAGGCACGTTTCGCTGATTTCACGGACCTTGCTCATGGCTGGGAGCATGTGTACAGGGTTTATCACCTGTCCCTGCGCATAGCGCAACAGGAACACGCTGATAGCTTTCTGGTGGGGATGGCAGCCTTGCTCCATGATCTCGGGCGCACTACTCGCGATCCCACGCGGCCGCACGCGGAACGCTCCGTTATACTTGCTACAGAGCTACTGACTCGCTTTGATCTTCCGTATGATACCGAACAGGCGATTCACCATGCCATCCTCGCCCATAGCTATCGTCGCGGCATCACTCCCCAGACTCTTGAAGCCCGTGTACTCTATGATGCAGATCGCCTGGACAGCCTGGGAGCAAGCGGGTTGATGCGCTGGGCCATGACCATGAAGAATAAAAAATGGTCCGAGTGGAAATCGTATCATCCAGATGACCCATTCGCTGCACGACGAGCCCCAGATGAGCAGCACTATTTGCTCGACCGTTTCTTTACCAGGCTCTTGGCGCTGCCTGAGGTGATGACCACAGCAACAGGTCGAGCAATGGCTGGGCGCCGCGTGGCTTTTTTACATCTCTTTCTGCAGGAACTCCAGCAAGAGTTAGGAGAGAGTGGATATAGCCAGGCAGAATATAGCCGGAGCGTATTTGATGCCTAGTGGGTATATGAGGATTATGGTTTCGGATGGAGGGAGAAGGGAAGAATCTAAACCAGGTACGGCATCACTGATACTATGGTCGAATCCAATCTGGCAACGCGCTATAGTTCGCTTGCACTCTGTCTATAGGCTGAGTGGTCGCATCCGACGTCCTGACCACTACACGGCTGCAAAAATCGGTGATATAGTTCTGCTTTTTCAACTGTTCGAAAAGTCCGAGCACCTCAACAGTCAATGCGCCATATATATCTGCCTGTGCAATTCGATAGAAACGAGACTCTATAAATATCCAATTCGCACTCAAGCTGAAAAGCTCATCTGGTAGCTTTTGCCAACTAAGCAGAACCACCTCAACATAGTTAATTTGCGTCCTACTCATTTCTCGCGCTCCGAGCATGCTACAACAAGAGCGTGGCTTAAGCACTTCGATCTCCTCTTCACTATTCTCCTCGACATTTGATGTACTAGCAACACTCAAGGTCCCGTCCTATATCAAGTTATTCAAATCACTCACCCCCGCATTTGATTGACATCCCTGTCTTTATTTGTTGTTTCTAAACCATACGACGAGCAGCAAGGCAGAAAATAACGCGCAAACTATCTTAAAGATAACTCGTTCCATCTGGTAGCCGGGCCTGCAATCTACTTCGTGTTCGCTTACCTTTCCCGTACAGTCTCGGCGAGGAGAGCCCGAGCTCCCGATTGGGTGCTGCGCGGGAGTCAGCTCATACAGACCATCTTTCTTGGTACTGCTAGCGTCCTCTGTGGCTTACTTGCTCTCAACCTGGTGCTCGGCTACTTTCTGATCTCTCCACTCGGTAACCAATCGAATGTGCCATTTGGGGAGATTGTTGGTTTTGCTCTGGCATTCATCGGAGCATTCGTTGCTCACATATGGATCTGGCGAACATATCCGGGTGGAACTTGGTGGCCTACACACCCGAGGGTTGGCCTAGAAAACAAAAGATGCCCTCTGAAGCTTGAAGAATCAGCTAACGTCTCAGAAGCACTTCAACCATCGACCCCTATACTCTACTGGTCATCTGGCTGCATGAGCC
>JBKPBA010000372.1:0-4403 GCA_046726675.1 Chloroflexota bacterium | reverse complement strand
CTGCTATTCTTGCAGCTTTACGTATTGGTCTGATCCTTTCAATCACAGGGGCACTCGTGGGAGAATTTGTAAGCAATAGTGCACAGGGCCTCGGTGCATTGGTGTTTGAGGCAAAAGATCAGTTTAATGCGCCACTGTTGTTTGCGACACTCATCTTTCTCGCCGGGCTAGCAGCTATCTATTATAGTGCATCCTGGCTACTTGCTAAACTGGCTGATATCGTCTATTAATGGTCGTGCGTACCCTTAAAAGGTAGATACACTTGAATTGGAGAGTTTACAAATGCAAGTTCGTCATCGTCCATCTTTATTACTATCAATTTCTTTGCTTTTTTTTCTGCTGACTATGGCGCTGGCAGCTTGTGGTGGGACATCAACCTCAAATAGCGCAGGCTCGTCAACTGCTACTCCATTGAAGAATGTTTCAATTGGCCTGGGTTACATTCCCAATATTCAATTTGCACCGTTTTACGTAGCCCAGAGTAAGGGGTATTACAAAGCTGCAGGTCTAAATGTGACGTTCCACCATGGCTTTGTGAACGATGTGATTGGCTCAATGGTATTGGGACATGACAACTTTGTCTTTGCCACAGGAGATGAAGAATTGGTAGCGCGTAGTAAAAATCTGCCCGTGGTCAACGTAGCAACAATCTACCAGCGTTATCCAGTTAGCTTGATCGTTCCTGCTAATTCCTCGATTCAGACGCTGGCTGATCTCAAAGGCCATACGATTGGCGAGCCGGCTCCGTACGGAGCGACACATATTGGATTGTTGGCATTGTTATATCAGGCGCACCTATCCCTCTCAAATGTGCACATCCAGGAGATTGGATTCACTCAGGTATCGGCGCTACTGACACATAAAGTTGATGCAGTCGTAGGTTATTCGAATAACGAGCCGCTCCAGTTGCGCAAACAAGGCTTGCAGGTTCGCACCTTCGATGTTTCTGATTATCAGCCACTGGTCTCCAATGGTATTATTACTACTGAGAGTACCCTACAAAACCAGCCAGATGTCGTGCGCGGCTTTGTACAGGCAACCATAAGGGGCTTAAAAGATGTGATTGCTAATCCGGCAGAGGCAGTTCAGATTAGCCAGAATTATGTTCAAGGTATGGATGCTGCTAACGCGATGAGTGTTTTGCAGGCGACAATCCCTATCTGGCAAGGTGATGGCCGGAAACCATTAGGGTATAATGACATCGCAACGTGGCAATCTATGGAGCAGTTCCTGGTATCTCAAAATGTCATACCGCCTGTACAGAACATTTCACAGGCATATACGAATGCGAGTCTATCTTAGAAATTCTCTAGATTCTTCCTAACACGACTTCAACTGTGTAGTTCTCTAGTCTCTTAAGCTCATGTGGTGAGATTTGCTCACGATATGCTTCACCAGATATTGGTGTCGCTGGTTGATCTCTGCGAATTAACAAGCTATCAGCCAGTGTCTCTGACCGCAATGTTGTTTCATGACGATGCAATATCGAAGCTAATTCTTCATCTGTATAAAGAGTCAGAGAGATGTGGTCTTCAATATTGAATCCAGCTTTTTTTCGCATGTCTTGAATATAGTGTGTTAGATCTCGTACCAGCCCTTCTTCTCGCAGTTCAGGTGTAATCGTGGTTTCCAAAGCCACGACATACCCTCGCTCTTCGGTGGCCACAAAACCTGGGCGCGCAGTTGCTATTACCTCTACCTCATCTGAAGTAAGCTCGATTTGCTGACCATCGATTGTGAAATTCAATGCACCTGTCTCGTTCAGCCGTTTTGCTGCCTCATAAGCTCCATGCGCATTCAGGGATTTAAAAGCAGCCAGGATTTTCTGCACTAACGGGCCATATTTGGGGCCAAGTACCTTCACTTGAGGCTTCAATGTGTAAGCAAGCATATCGCTGTCATTACTCATGAAATGCAGATGCCTGATATTTAACTCTTCCAGAATCTGTCCTGAGTGGCGGACCAGGGCCTCTTCTTCGGCACGATTGAGTACACGCACGTAAAGGGCATTCAAAGGTTGACGTACCTTGATTTGCGCTTTCTCACGGGCTGCACGACCAAGGCTAACTACACGCATTACAAGCTGTGTTTCGCTAGATAACCTCTCGTCAAGTAGCTCTTCATTCACTATTGGCCAGTCACAGAGGTGTACACTTAAAGGAGCATTCTTGTTGACGCTGCGCACCAGGTTCTGGTAGATCTCTTCCATCGTGAAAGGCACGATCGGAGCTAGCAATGTGACTAATGTAGTGAGACATTCATACAATGTGAGGTATGCTGCTACTTTGTCATTGTCCATGCCTGTCTTCCAGAACCGCTCGCGACTACGCCGCAAGTACCAGTTCGATAGATCCTCCAGGAACTCCTGCAATGCATCTGCAGGCTTCGAGGTGTCGTATTGCTCCAGGCCGTTCGTAACCACCTGAATGGTTTGCTGTAACTCAGAGAGAATCCAACAATCCAATTCACTACGTTGTGCTGCTGGTAACTGGTATTTTGTGGGATCAAATGCATCGATATTAGCGTAGGTCACAAAGAAACCATAGACGTTCCAGAGCTTGTTCAGCATTCTGCGCACGAGCATCCACTTTTCGCTCAATCTCACAGGAAGGCCCGTCTGTAATGATTTCTCCATATCCTCATCCGTGGGGATGCGTGGAAAGTTGAGATTCTGTTCAGGAATATGATTGGCGAAAAGCCAGCGCATGGTATCCGAACCAACTCGTTCAGCGGCGTCATCAAAGACGACAAGATTTCCCTTCGACTTGTGCATGGGTGTGCCGTCTTCACCCATAAGTGTCCCATATCCGAAGAGTGTTTTGAATGGTGGCCGGTTCTCCAACACGGTGCTCATAACCAGCATAGAGTAGAACCAATTTTTAAACTGGCCAGGGAATGACTCTGTGACAAAGTCGGCGGGGAACCACTGTTCCCAATAGTTGCGATTCGTACGATAGTGCAGTGTCGAATACGGTACAATGCCTGCGTCCAGCCAGGGGTTGCCCACATCTTTGATGCGCGAAACCTCGCTGCCACATTGTTTACACCGTATTTTTACAGCATCTACCCATGGACGGTGGGGGGTATGGCCCTCAAACTCTTCCCAACCTGCGACAGCTCGCTCTTTTAATTCTTGCTCGCTTCCGATGACCTCAAATGTGCCACATTGAGGACAGTCATAGATCGGTAATGCCAATCCATAGTAGCGTTTTTTAGAGATCATCCAATCATCCATATTGCGCAGCCAATCCAGTTCGCGCTCCAGGCCAAATGCAGGGATCCAGGTGACCTGGTCAACAATGTCCATGATTTCGTAGCGCAACTGATCCATCGAGATATACCATTCATCTACCAGTCGGAAGATCAGTTCGGTCTTACAACGCCAGCAGACGGGATAGCGGTGTTTGTAGTTCTGTGGGCGGTAGAGCAGGCTTTTTTGGGCAAGATTCTCTGCAATTTGCTGTCCTGCATCGGCAGCTTTTTGCCCGGTCAGCCAATCGTAGCCTTCTATGTAAACCCCAAATTCGTCGACAGGCGCGACGACAGGCAGGTTAAATTCCTTCGAAAGTGCAAAGTCTTCGCGACCGCAGCCGGGAGCGATATGCACAATGCCTGTACCCTCGGTTGCGCTCACCTCTTTCCATGGGATGACCGTATGAACAATGCCCTGTTCGGCTGGAAGTTCATCGAATGGGCCGCGATATTTCCAGCCTACAAGGTCACTGCCAATGAGTGTTTCCACCACATGATAGTCTCCCTTGTCACGTCCTTTGAGAGCTTTCAACACAGGTAAGAGTGCCTCGGCAATGTAATAGTACTCTCCATCTTGCTCAACTTTCACATAAGGCAGATCGGGATGCACCGCTGCAGCAACGTTGGCTGCCAGCGTCCAAGGTGTTGTTGTCCAGACTAGCAGGTATTCTCCTGGTCGATCTAGCAGCGGAAACCGTACATACAGGCTAAGATGGCTTGTTTCTTGATAATTCTCTGATAGGGTTTCCATATTGGAGATACCGGTGGCGCAGCGCGGGCACCAGGTCATCACATCGTGTCCCTTGTAGATTAGCCCTCTTTCATAGCACTTCTTGAGGAATGACCATATGGTATAGTTGTTCTCATCCGAGAGCGTATAGTAATCATTGCCCCAGTCCATCCAGTATCCCAGGCGGATTGATTGCTCCGTCATACGTTTGGCGAATTTGAAAACGCGCTCTTTGCAGAGTTGCACAAATTCAGCAATGCCGAAGACCTCGATATCCAGTTTGGTTTTGAAGCCGAGCTCTTTTTCGACCTCTACCTCAACCCATAAACCCTGGCAATCGAAGCCATTCTGGTAGCGCTGTTTGTAACCCAGCATGGTTTTGTAGCGCTGGTAGATGTCTTTGTAAGCTCTCCCCCAGGCA
>JBKPBA010000371.1:0-5000 GCA_046726675.1 Chloroflexota bacterium | reverse complement strand
TCTGATGGTCAGATGGTTGAAGAAGCACAGTATGTGCATGCTCCAGTCACATATCTTCCTCGTCCTCGTTACTTTTCTCGTGACATGCTGCTTTTGGTGACTGCTGCGGTTCGCCGCTTCTTCAAAGCTCCCTGGCGCTTTCTGCGTGCTGGTGTATTGGTGGCAGTCCATTATCGTCAGCTAACAGCTTCCAGACATCTGCTGTATGCCGCCTATCTTGCTGATCAGCTTGAGCATGAGAGCATCACGCATCTGCATGCTCACTTTGCTCATACCCCGGGTTCGGTCGCCCAGTTGGTGCATTTGCTCACAGGGATATCTTACAGCTTCACGGCCCATGCCTATGATATTTACCTTTCTTCTAAGGCCGCGCTTACGTACAAGATGCGGCTGGCTAACTTTGTGGTTACTTGCACAGCCTATAACCAGCGCTACTTAGCGGCATTGGCTGATCAGTGCGTGGGTGAGCGTATTCACCGCATCTATCATGGTTTGAACTTTCGCGCCTTCCCTTCCTCCACCGCTGTGCCGGCGATATCGCCGGCATTCCCACGCATTCTTGCGGTAGGCCGCCTGGTAGAAAAAAAGGGAATGCCATACCTCCTGTATGCTTGCCGTCTCCTGATAGACCAGGGCTATGACTTTACCTGTTGCATTGTGGGAGATGGGCCACTACGCCCAGCCCTGGAACAAGAAATCCGTGAACTGGCGCTGGCTGACAGAGTAGAACTACGTGGGGCCGAACCACATGAGCGCGTCATTGAGCTATACCAGCAGGCTACTATCATGACACTACCTTGTATCGTTGGTAAAAATGGTGATCGTGATGGCATACCCAACGTGCTGGTTGAGTCACTGTATATGGGAGTGCCAATCGTCTCTACGACGGTGTCAGGTATTCCCGAGTTGATCACTTCGGAGGTCAATGGTCTGCTGGTTCCACCGAACGATAGTTTGGCTCTGGCAGCTGCCCTAGGGCGCTTGCTCGATGATCCTGCTCTGCGTGATCGTCTAGCTACAGCTGGTCGGCAGACGGTACTGGAGCAATTTGATATGATACAGAACCTCACGCATCTCATAGACCTGATGTATCCAAAGTAGAGCTTTCAACTCCCTCTTTTTAGTTGTGGGTAATCACCAGATTAAGAATTCTTAACAGATGTGTCCAAAAGTTTACGTCTTCTTAACCATTAACCAACCGATGTCGCTCTTCTGTAAGTGTACCCTATGAGAAGACAAGTTTGTTGAAACTATTCAAGCTACAACACCGGAAAATCTATAAGTCGAAAGGGTTTGCATAGTGCGTATCCTGTTTGTTACCCCTTATGTCCCGTCTCGTATTCGTGTGCGGCCTTTCAATTTGATAAAATCGCTCTCTGCATTGCACGATATTTCACTCGTTCCGTTAGTGTGCGATGAGTACGAGCGAGAGATGCTACCGGATATAGCCAATTATTGTATTTCGATAGATCCTGTGTATCTGCCCAGGTGGCTAGCATATGCAAACTGTCTTCGGGCATTGCCTACCTCAACACCGTTGCGTGTTGCTTACTATAAGTCATCTGCCTTTGCAAGACGCATTGTGCAAATAATACATGAGCGAGCTATCGATGTGGTACATGGAGAATTGATCAAGACTGTACCTGCACTTCAAGCTGTGATGGCGCAAGAAGATATTCCCGTCCTCTTCGATGCTGTGGATTGCATTTCAGCGTATTTGCAACAACAACGGAATCTAGCACGGAGTCCATTAGAGAAAGCCTTTATCTACGAAGAATTAAAGAAGATGCATCGCTACGAACCTCGGGTAGTGTCAGCTTTCAATCGAGTAGTGATCACTTCTGCTTATGATCGCGATTACCTGATTGCGCTCGGTGAAGAACCTCATCATATTCATGTCGTGCAGAATGGGGTAGACACAGAGTATTTTACCCCTCCGACCACTCCAAGGGAGAAGAATTCGCTTGTCTTCTGTGCGAAATTGGATTACTATCCAAACTCACAAGCTATTGTGGACTTCTGTCAAAACGTGCTACCGCTTATATGGAAGCGCCGTCCGCAAGTTCGCCTCACTATTGTTGGCAATGGACCTCCAGCGTCTGTACGTGCTTTAAGTCTTGATAATCGCATCTCGGTGGTAGGATACGTGCCAGATACTCGACCATATCTTGGTAGAGCCTCTGTTGCTTTGGCCCCTTTAAAAGTGGCTGTTGGTATACAGAATAAAGTGTTGGAAGCTCTAGCTATGGCAACACCTCTGGTGGCAACTCCTGCTTCATGCCGCGCACTTCAGGTCACTGATGGCAAGCATCTTCTCATAGAAGAGGAGAATCAAGCGTATGCAGAGGCCGTTTTGAAAATGCTCGAAGAACCTTTATTCGCTCAAAACCTGGGAATGGCCGGTCGGCAGTATATGAAAGAGCATCATAGCTGGATATCAGCCGCAAATACATTGAGTAATCTCTATCAAGGTCTTGTCAGTGGGCAGCGACAAAGAGAGCGAGTACTAGATGTAGTGCGAAGATTTTAAAAAGCAACGGATGAAGTACTCGATAGGTTATGAAATCTCAATAGATGAAGGGACTTCTTAACTATTCCATAACCAATTATCTGCATGGATTCCAGTTCAATCTGTTATGCTTGCTCATGAAGCGCGCGCAGCATGCGAAATAGCTACTGTTTCACAGGTTTCGCTAAAGCGGTCGCTAATGATGTGGCTTTTTTATTTGCGGAAAGGTCTATCAGGGAGGGTTGATACATCAATGAAAAAGATAGTAAGATTCTTGGCACGCTGGTCCTGGCTGCTGATTTTATGCCTGATAATAGGGGTGGTTGGTGGTCGAGTGTTAGGTACTGCACTTCCTCCAACCTATCAGGCCACAACTATAGTACAGCTAAATGCTGATGCGCATGCGGCTACCACCATACAATCTGTAGATGCTTATGCCGCTCAAGTGACAACTGATTCACTGTTGAATCCACTTCTGCAGAAATATCCCCACCTGGATCGTCAAACATTTCTTTCTCGGGAACTTCTGGTGACGACTAACCGCCTTCAACAAAACATTTTGATTCAAGTAACGTTGCCTGATCCTAAAAATGCAGCGCGTGTGGCCAATTCACTGGCAGAGGCCTTTGTGGGGCAACAGAATGCCTACATCAAGGCACAGTATGATAAACAGGTGCATCTTCTCAATACGGAAATTAGCGGTGAACAAAAAATTATCGCAGGGTTAAATCAGAAGATTGTTCAGGCCGCCCAGAACTCTACGTACAATCCGACTAATACTCTCGTCATCCAGCAATTGAGCACGCAGGTTTCTCAACAGAATAATCTGCTCAACCAGTATACTTCCGCCAGACAGGTCTTGATCGATCAGGAGACATTGCATAGCAATCCACTTTCAATCACTCAACTGGCAACTCCACCTGGTAAACCATCAACTATTATAGGGCTCATACCTTTAGGTCTACTGATGCCGGTCATCGCACTACTTGCTGGATTGGCTCTTAGTAATTTTCTCGAACAGCGTGCAGGTCGTATCAATGGAACATATACCTTGCTTCAAAAAACGGCTTTACCTGTACTGGGCTCTCTTCGCTGGACAATACCTGCGCCACGCAACTTACCTGTCTCAGCTCTTTGCGAGTCCAACACATCTTTTGCTGAGGATTGTCGCGTGATGATGGCAGACGTTTTGTTCCATGCGGAAGCGGAGCATGCAAAGGTACTCGCTGTTACAGCCCTAAAGGGGAAGGCCGGAAGCAGCATCGTTGCCGCCCAGCTGGCTGCTCTGCTTGCTCGAAGTAAGCGATATGTGCTGCTCATCGATGCAAATCTCTATGAGCCTTCACTACATAAGCGCCTGGAAATCCCCAAAGACTTTGGGCTTGCTGAGATGCTGGAGGAAGTCCGTGTATTCAAAGTACGTGCTGCTGTTCACGCCGATGGCTCGTCCAGCCAGGAGCAGTTTGATAGGGTCGAAAGGGGAGTACTTTCCATAGGCAGTTACATCCAACATACGACAATCCAGAACCTGGATATACTTCCAGCAGGTAAACCCACAATGAATCCGAGCAGCTTGCTGAGCATGCCTGAAATAGACCAACTTCTGCAGTGGGCATCCTGGCACGATGACCATTTCATCGTAATTGATTGCCCGGCACTGATTCATGCCGAAGCTCATATACTTGGTTCACGAAGTGATCAGACCTTCCTTGTGGTGGATGCAACAAAAGATCGCATCAAGCAGGTGGTGAATGCAAAAGAAGAAATGCTTAATACCGGTATGAAACTATCTGGCCTCATTGTAAACAAATTAGGACGATGGATATAAGCAGCTAGCAAGTGTGACAAGAGTTAGATTGAGGTGTTTTATGCGTGTTGTTGTCTTTGGCGTTGATGGATTAACCTTTCGTGTCTTGCACCCATTGATGGAGCGTGGCGAGCTTCCCAATTTTCAGCGGTTAAGCCGGAACGGCTGTGAGGCAGTACTCGAGTCAAAATATCCACCACTTACGCCTCCAGCCTGGCTATCGCTCGCCACCGGTTTAAAGCCTGCCGGGCATGGCATCTATGACTTTTGGGAATATGAGGAGCAGCAAGAATCAGCTTCCACCCGTAAGGCGACTGTACAGACACGGCGGAAAGGCGGAAAGGCGATCTGGAATATTCTGAGTGAGTATGGTAAGAAGGTGCTGGTCATTAATGTGCCAATGACGTATCCACCGGAAGCTATCAATGGTATTTTGGTTAGCGGTTATATGACTCCAAGTACCGATGTGGACTTCACCTATCCAACTGCTTTCAAAGAAGAGTTGTTTCGTGCTGTACCTGAGTATGAAATCGACCTCGCGCCCCAGGATAAGGCTATTGTAGGCTGGAGCGGAAGGATGGCGCGGTTGATCGATGCCACGCTGCGCATGACAGAGCGACGTATCGAACTCATTAACTATATGCTAAAAGAAAAGCCGTGGGACTTCTGTTTCCTCGGTTTCGT
>JBKPBA010000370.1:0-3479 GCA_046726675.1 Chloroflexota bacterium | reverse complement strand
TATCCACCGGGAGTTCTTCGGCTCTGATGGAGCTTTCAGAGCTGGGCCTGAGTTGCCCGACTTCAACAAGCTTTACGCTGAGATGTCAGCCCAAATCGATGGTCAGAAGCTCGTCAAAGTGGCCGAACAGATCGACCGCTATGTCTACGACGAAGCACTGGCCTTATTCTTGTGTGCACCACAGGCACTCTATGCAGTGAATAAGCATGTAAACTTTGGCCCGTATCGAACGACCTTCGAGCTAGCTGAGACAGAGGTTGACGAAGAGCATTGGTCTCGTCGAGGCGCGAGGGAAGGGTCACAAGCTGCTCAAGCAACCCAAACTTCCGGCAAAGAGGGATCAGCCAGTTTCGCTAGTGGATCGTCGGGTAATGCTTGCTAGTAACTTGATAATCGACGATCCTCGCCAAAAGCTCTGCTGAGCCCTTGGACGTAAAATCGACAAGTAAATGCACAGGGCGCTACATTGGGGGCGTAACGCCCTGTGCATGCTATTTGTTAAGGTGAAACCTGCTGCAAAAAGTCGAGCAGCAGCTTATTGACGTACTCGGCTTTGTCCTGGTTGGAGCAGTGTCCTGCGTCAGGAACGACGACATACTGGCTCAGCGAGTCACGGGCCCCCCAGCGCGGCATGGCGGTTTTGATATTGCCAAGCTGATCATACTCGCCTCGTATGAGCAGGAGCGGTTGTGTAATCGTGTAGCCTGGTTCATAGTGAAGGCAGAGGGAGGTTCCCATCATGATCGTGATGAAATCGTCTTTCGAGAGCTGACTCATGGCTTTATACAAGTATTGGCGCACCTCCGGTTTGACCGCACTTTGCTGGGCTGATTGCTTTTTGAGCAGTTCGTAAGGATAAAGATGGAATAGGGGCCTGGCAAGCCGCAGCATGGCACGTTCGATCGCCGAAAGCTTGAGCGTGTTGCAGGTACTATCGATATCTACGAGAGCGATGACGCGTTCCGGGTGGAGAAAGACCATCTCCTGGGCAATGTTGCCTCCCATCGATTGTCCGACCAGGATCACTTGCCGGTAGCCCAATACATCGAGCAAGGCGACGAGATCCTCTACTGCTTCTCGAACCGTGAAAGGCACTCCCATTGGTTGCGATTGTCCGTGTCCGCGCACATCCCAGGTGAGGATGCGGTAATGTTGGGCGACAACTGGTATCTGTGGTTCAAAGGTGTGGTGATCGACCAGGGCACCGTGGGTGAAGACGACTAGGGGACGATCTTCCTTGCCTGCGAGCCAGTAGTGCAATGGACAGCCTTTCCGTTCCAGGATGGAGGGCCGGATTTCTTTTTCGCTGGCATGGTTTTGCGTAATAGTTCATCTCTTTATTGTGTGCTGAAAATAATTTACAACAGATAACTTACTGAATCCCTACTACTATGGCGCTGACGTTGCCTTCGCCACCCGCAAGGTTTGCTTCATCGACGAGAATGCGTGCGAGTTTTTGGGGATCTCCACCTTGTGCCAGTATTTCTTTAATATGTTCGTCAGGCAGCATATACCATAAGCCGTTTGTACATAGCAGTACCAGGTCGTTAAGCTCGACTGGTTGATGGAAGTAATCGATTTGAATGTGGGTATCTTGTCCGAGGTAACGAAAAAGCTGCTGGCCTATGGGACTGGTTTCAACAAGCTCAAATTGATTAGCCTGAGACGAGTTTGCTACTGACGTATGTTCAGTAGTAATGCATTGTAAGACATTGTCTTGACTGCTGTAGTGGTATACACGGCTGTCGCCGACGCTTGATACATAGAGATGGCGTTTGTGCACAAGTGCGATGGTCAAGGTGCTAGCCATATGTGTTTCATAGTCGGCATTGCAGTGGTAAATGACATGGTTTGCGCGTCGTATGCTCTCTCCCATCCATTGTTCAAATACCTTATCTGGCGGTAGAGTCGACTGATATATAATCCCTGGATTGTTACCTCGTGATACTGAAGGGTTATTACCTGGAGTTGAATATGAACTGGATGGTAAAGGAGTGGCCAGGAATGGCAGCAGGACATCGGCAACTGTCTCTATGGCCAGACGACTGGCTTCATGTCCAGCCACGGATTTACCCTGAGGACCACGCTTACCGTCTGCCACAGCTAACAATCCAAATGGACGCGGTGGTGGTGCAAGATTGGCGCATAATCCTTGAACAATGAGGAGCATATCTTCGTTGTCTTCCGCAACAAATCGGCGCCCGGTATCACTGACATATCCGACCTGGCAGACTTCGGTTACAAGTGGTGAGGTATCATCAAGTTTATGGCCACAGCGGCGGCAGAAGCGAGAACTGCTGCGATTCTCCTGGCCACAATCGCCGCAAGGATTCTCAGGAATGATTGTACGCACGATAACATTAGCATTTTTGTTTGTGGCAAACATCGTTGGCGTTACAGGTAGAGGCACTGATTTTAAGGTTTCATTGAGTGCGTCGGCAAAAGCTCTGGCAGAACGATAGCGTTTAGCCGGGTCAGTCTCAATTGCTCGGAAAATTACGGCATCCGCTGCTTGAGGTAATGCCGGATTTAGCTCGCTGGGTGGGGGAAGCTGAGCGCCGCGATTGCGTACGATTGCCTGGAAAGGCAGCAGGCCTGTGAACATTTGATAAGTTATCACACCCAACGAATAGATAACGCTGGCAGGTTTAGTATTGCCCTGTCCTTGTTCTGGTGCGGTGTAGTGTTCGGTACCTAAAGCCCAGCCTTCCTGAGTCAAAGGGCGCTCTTTTTGCATTGCACGAGCGATACCAAAGTCTGTAACGACTAAACGCCCATCATCCTGGTGAATAAGCAGATTTGAAGGCTTGATATCACGATGAACGATGTTCTGCGGATGGGCATGGATAGTGTCGATGGCATCGGCCAGTTCGTTTAAATAACGCTGTGCCAAAGGGAGTGGCAGCGGCTGCTCGGACTTCAACATAGCTTTCAGCGTGCCACCTGTAATAAGTGGCATCACAAGATAGAGTAGGGTGCCGTCCTGGCCGAAGTTGTAAACTGGCACGATGTTTTTGTGATGAAGTTGATGCGCATAACGAGCCTCGCGGCGAAAACGCTCTACAGCTATTGCAGCATCTGTCTTGCTGTCTGTTGCCGAGATAATTTTGAGGGCTACCTGCTGCATTTCGAATGTGTCGCTTGCGCGGTAGACTGCGCCCATGCCACCAATTCCAAGCAGTGTTTCAATGCGGTAGCGTCCTGCCACTACTGCATCAGGCAGTAAGCACTGGCAGTGCGGGTTCGTACACCTGTATATTCCAGGCGGGTAGTCACTACGGCAGCGTGGATTCTGGCAGCGTGGCATAAATTTCGTTCTCTAATCTTCTATTATGGCGTCGGCTTCAATTTCTACCAGCCAGTCGGGATCAATGAAGCGAGTTACTTGCATTACGGTGTTGGCAGGTCGAATGTTGCTGAAGAACTCGCCGTGTACCTGGCCGACGCTCTCCCAATCTTCTATGCGTGTGAGTAATATG
>JBKPBA010000369.1:0-3518 GCA_046726675.1 Chloroflexota bacterium | reverse complement strand
CTCCTATTGCTTCTGCAACGAGCATAGGCAAACCTACAGCATCAATTAAAGTGATTGATGCCCAAACAAGCCTTTCTAGCTATCCTGGTGGCTACATGACTATGAGCATCTCCACAAGCCCTGCTGCAATCTGTACGATTACGGTTTACTACGGGCTTAATACGCCAAGTAAATCTTTTGGCATTATTCCCGTTACGGCAGATAGAAACGGGATAGCCAGTTGGCATTGGAAAGTGGCCTCTAGTGCCCCTGTAGGTATCTGGCCCCTGACTATCTCAGCGGTACAGGTGAACGGTACAAAGATAACTACTCAGGTAAATGTCACAGTGCTCTGAGGTAAGACCTGAATATTGGATAGTGAGGAAATTTCTTGAAGGATCCTATTGTCAGCATCATTATCATTACCCGTAATCGCCCTTTTCTCCTACGACACTGTATACGGCGTGTCCTTGCACAGGACTATCCTCACAAAGAAATCATCGTTGTCGATAGTTCAACAAACGATGAGAGCGAGGAGGTCGTAGCACAGTATTCTGAAGTGAAAAGGGTACGCCTTCGCGGGCAACACAATAATATGCCCCAAGCCCGCAATGAGGGCATTGCAGCTTCCTCAGGAGATATTATCGCTTTCATCGATGACGACTCTATGGTCTATCCAGAATGGCTGCTATCCCTCGTTGAGGCTTATCGGGATGAAACCGTCGGCGCTGCGGGAGGCCGCATTGTTCGCAGGCCAGAACCGTATTGCGATCAAATAAGTGGAACTCCGAATCTGTCAATAACACCATCAGGTATTGTGATTGCGCAAAATGTCGATTTGGTTAGCACAGCACAGATCGAGGTTGATCATCTTATTGGATGTAACATGTCGTTTCGTCGCGAGGTATTGGAGCAAGTAGGTGGCTTCGACCCTAACTACACGTTGACGAACTTACGCGAGGAGACAGACCTTTGTGTTCGAGTGAAGAAAGCCGGCTGGCGTATTGTATTCGTGCCCTCAATCAAAGTGATACACATCTCAGCACGCGCCAAGACCTTCTTCACTGAACAACCTGGGATTCAGTTTTCTAACGGTCGTAACATCACCTACTTTACTCTTAAGCATTTTGGCCTCACTCCTCGTGTGCTGGCTAGCCAGTTCCTTGAACTCGGCAACTCTTGGAAGCGCGCAATTTCCCTGTCAGGAATTTTCCTCTTTGGAGTATTAGCACAGATGGCTGGGCGGGTGATCGGATTAGGGGTTGGCTTTGCCTGGCTTATGAGTAGCAAACGACGGGCGGCTGCCGCACCAAAAATTGAAAGGCGTCGTCAATCTGCTAGCGAACGAAGGTCCTTGCCTGCCGCTACTTCGGTCAAATCAGGAGAGTAAGAAGGGTCTGTTATTTATGAGGGTACTTCTATTTGGGATCGATGGTTTAACCTTTCGCATCTTGCGCCCTATGATGGAGCGTGGACTACTTCCCAATTTTCAGCGTGTGCGTGATGAGGGAGTACAGGGCGTATTACGATCCACTACTCCACCTATGACACCCCCGGCATGGATGTCGATTTCTACCGGCTTATCACTTGCCAAACACGGTGTCTACGATTTTTGGGAGTACGAGCAGACAGATAGCGGTCCTCGCGCACGCGTGATGACGCATCGCAAAGGGGGCAAGGCCATCTGGAATGTGCTTAGTGAGTATGGGAAGCATGTCGTAGTCGCAAACGTGCCAATGACCTATCCACCAGAGCCAATCAATGGGATCATGCTCAGCGGTTACATGGCGCCGGATATGAAGACCAATGTGACCTATCCGGCTAGCTTCAAAGAAGAGTTGTTAGAGGCTGTGCCAAATTATCAGATTGACCTTAACCCGGCCGTATCAGGCGGCCAAATAGGTGATCCGCTGGGGGAGACGCTAGAGATGACTCGTGGGCGTCTCGCAATGTTTCGCTTGCTGCTAAACAAGCCCTGGGATTTCTTCTTCATAGCCTGCATGGGCGCGGACCGCATTCAGCATCTGCGCTGGGATCAGATTATGGCATTTCATCCTCAGGCGGTAGAGTACTATCAAATGCTTGACGAGATGTTGGGGATGGCGCTTAGCACATTGAATGCTGAAGATCTGCTTATGATCGTATCAGATCACGGTTTTCAGGGTGTACGTCGCAAGTTCTACATTCAGGAATATCTCTACAGGCACGGTTGGCTCCATATGAGAGATCGCGGCAACCGTCGTAGTGCTGAACTTCTTGGTTTTGCTAGAATGTTATTGCAAACCCTGGGATTGCGACGAAGAGTACACTTACTACGGAAGCGTCTACGCCAAACAGGAATCATCGCAGTCGAAAAAAAGCATCATACTGCTAAAATGCCTGATCTCGATTGGACAAGGTCCCGGGCCTATATTCCATCCTCGTCTGGCTCGATCGCCGGTTATGCAGACATCGTCCTCAGCGACGCTATGACTGAAGAGGATATCAATGAATTGGTAACAGCCCTACGGGAAGTTCGTGATCCAGAGACTGCACAACCACTCATTGTAGAGGTGTATCGCGAAGATGCCTTTGGAACTGGTCCTTTTGCATTACACGAGCGACATCTTGTAGTACTCTCAAATGAGAATATTTCTCTACCAACGGAGTTAGGCAGGAAATCCCTGTGGGAGACAAGGAAAGCTTCAACTGGCATTCACCATCCTGATGGTATACTATATCTCTATGGAGCACATGTGAAGAAAGGTGCAACCATTGCTCCTACCCATGTCTACGATGTAGTTCCCACCATTTTAACAATCATGGACGTGCCACTACCTCTTGAACTGGATGGCAAGGTTATGGACGAAGCCTTTGAACATCCCGTGTCTAGAGATTCCGGTACGAAAGATGAGAGTCTCGTCATGCGAAAATTGAAGAAACTTTCTTCTCACACAACATAAATATAATATATGTGAAGGAGTAAACTTTTTGAATGGTAGCAGAAGTACTCAGCTCGTTATTAGTTATCCACGAGGCATAGTGTATCTTCTTACGCTGCCATTGGCTGAGAGTTACATATGCACGGAGGAATGATGATCAATCGACGAATGCTTGGTGTGTTTGTCCTTATACTGGCTATGATTGCCGTCATAGTTGGTTCAGTATCCTATTTCTTTCTCAGCTCACGGCATCCAGAAAGGACTATACAGGCATCACCCACTCCAGGTCAACCAGCAAAAGGGTGTAGAGGAGTCACAAAAAATAGTGATGGTTCCTACAGCTTTTCCTGGTTACACGTCTCAGCAGATGGAAAGATCGTTGATGAAAAAGGATGTATCGTACCCTTGGCCGGGTTTAACATGGGAGGACTTTTCCTTGCTGACGCTAGCGGTGGAACAACATTAGCAAATATTGCTTCGTTTAAACAAACATTTCCAATGAATATAGTGCGTGTTAACTTCAATTCTCTGTGGTGGGTTAATGACGTGTATGTCCCGAAGGCAAACATGCATTTTCGGCAATGGCTTCAACAATATGTGAAGTGGCAAGAGCAAGTA
>JBKPBA010000368.1:0-3199 GCA_046726675.1 Chloroflexota bacterium | reverse complement strand
AAAGCGAAGTGGTGATCTCGTCTATTCAGGGAGCTTTTGCGTGAGCGGGAGTGCTTTCTACCAGGCTGAAAAGGTTGGTTCACAGAGCGTCGCCTATGGGCTTACCGCAGGAGCACGTGCCTTCCGGCGCATCTACACACCACTTCAGCGGGAAATCTTCCTGACCATTCGGGTCATCGTGCTTGCCGCACTCTTCCTGGAACTACTCATGATCTTAAGCACCTTAACCAACAATATTCCATTTGTTGAATTTATCCAACGATCGGTTGTGATCGTCGGAATCGTACCTATCGGCCTCCTGTTAGCAATCACTGTCTCTTATACACTTGGAGCGGTACGAATTGTCAGGAAAGGAGCGCTTATCCAACAATCGAACGCGATTGAGTCATTGAGCAATGTCAATGTCCTGTGTATGGATAAAACGGGGACATTAACCACCAATACGTTGGAACTCTCGGCTGTGCATCCCCTCAAGGGGGAAGATGCATCAGAACTTCGACAACGACTCGGTGATTTTGTTGCGAGCAGTACGGTTGGTAACGCCACCAGTAAAGCAATTGGAATCGCATGCCCAGGACAACAACGTCAGGTTCAGGAGGAGATTCCTTTCTCTTCAGCTTATAAATGGAGTGGCTTAGCTCTTGATGGTGATGTAATGCACGGAGTCTATATCCTCGGTGCTGTTGAAATGCTGGAACCCGCTCTGTCTAATCTGGACCATGAACAACTGCAAACGTTGGTAAAAGATGCATCCGAAAAAGGATTGCGTGTTTTATTATTTGCTTCAACACCTGCATTAGTGCCATTACGCGACAGCAATGATCAGCCGATTTTACCGGAAAATCTCATTCCCTTTGGCCTTGTGATTCTGCGAGATCAACTACGCCAAGATGCACAAGAGACCTTAACACGTTTTACCGAAGCAGACATACAATTCAAAATCATCTCAGGTGACAACCCGCAGACCGTGGCAGCACTTGCAAAGCAAGTAGGATTGAGTGATGATGTTACCACCATCTCGGGTCTCGATCTTGCACAGATGGAAGCAGCTCAATTTTCACAAGCTGCCGCAGATACCACGATCTTTGGACGCATTACACCACAACAA
This sequence comes from Chloroflexota bacterium, assembly GCA_046726675.1. GTDB lineage: Bacteria > Chloroflexota > Ktedonobacteria > Ktedonobacterales > Ktedonobacteraceae > DATMNR01. Next base: position 2,091 of record JBKPBA010000368.1, on the reverse strand, counting down.
AAGGAGCAGCTCGTCCAGACATTGAGAGATCATGGCCGTTATGTTGCCATGATTGGAGATGGGGTAAATGATGTTCTTTCACTCAAGAAAGCGAATCTGGGCATTGCCATGCAAAGTGGTAGCCAGGCCACACGCAACGTGGCTGATATTGTTTTATTGAACGACTCTTTCGCTTCGTTGCCCCACGCTTTTCGTGAAGGACAACGCATACGTCACGGCATGCAAGATATCTTGAGCCTGTTCTTATCACGCGTACTGTACATTGCCTTATTAATCATCATGATTTTAATGATCGGTGAATTTCCCTTGGTGCCCAAGCAGGTATCAATCCTCGCCCTCCTGACTGTCGGCGCTCCAACGCTGGTGATGGCTATCTGGGCATATCCCCAATCTAGCGTAGAGCAAGGCCTGGGTCATTCGCTATGGCAGTTTGTACTGCCTGCTGCTATTACAGTAAGCGGTATAGCGCTCTTCGTGTATATTGGTGAATATTACGTCACGTTAGGAGTGAGATTGATTATCTATATGGAAGGAAATAAGCAACAACTCAGCGAAGCAGCAGCTCTGGCAGCAGCGGTTGTTCCAGCGCGAGAAGCAGCTCAATCCTCGCTCACAACATTCACGGTGCTTTGTGGTATTATTCTGCTTCTCTTCATCGAACCACCATCGAAATTCTGGGTTGGCGGTCATCAATTGCGTGGAGATAAACGCTTCATATTCTTAGCTCTCGCCATGTTCGCCGCTTATGTTTTATTGTTAGCCATTCCACCTTTGCGTAATCTGTTTGATCTAACATGGCTGGGCTTTTTCAATTACCTGTTTATAGGGCTTCTCGTAGTAGTGTGGATATTTGTTGTACGCTGGTTCTGGCGTTCCCATCTCCTGGATCGTTTTCTAGGTTTGAAGTGAAACAAACCTCAAACGGAGACTTTTTTATGGAGACTCGGCAGCAACAAGATTGGCCCCTGCAACTGAGAGAAATAGGACCGATGCAACAGACACACACAAGGCTCTGGTGGATGGAGGTGTTAAGAGGTATTGTTGCCATCACTTTTGGTGTACTGTTTTTCCTGGGTGATGTGCTCTTCTTCGTCTATGTCCTGGGTATCTACCTGATCATTGATGGCACCCTTGATATGTATCAAGTTGCCACGGGAAAACGTGCTTCCAAACGCAAAGTGCTCTCATATCTCGGGAGCGCTCTCAGTATCCTATTCGGCCTGATCTGCTTTGTGTCTCTTGTCTTGACCATACTCTTGATAGTCCTCATCATTGTAGTCCGGATTATGATCAGCGGCGTCAGGGTAATCATCGAGGCACGGAAATCTAAAAGTCCATACGCCGGTCTCATCTGGCTCTACGGTGGATTATTCGGACTTTATGTCCTGGCGCTTATCATCTTCCCATCTGAAATAGTGGGCTTCAAGTTACTCATTCTATTTATCTTCATTAGCGTCTACGCCATCTGCGATGGTTGCTACCTGGTGGGTAGAGGCCTGCTTTTGCGCTTTGCACCGGCCCTTTTCAACAAAGCTGGCTTCCAGGCGCCAGAACGTCTGCTGAGTATACCCGACAATCTTCCCTCCACTACCAGGCGTGCAGTGGTCTTCGTCCGACGCCTGGGAGCAAACGGCCTGGGTCATATTGGCTGGGCCTTTGAATGGAACAATGGCTGGTTTAACACGGGTTCGGTCGAAAACAAAAAGAACAGGCCATTTGTCATACCGGAAGAGATGGGGTTCTGGACAGCCCACACGCTCGATCCTATTGCTACCATGCGTAGACAAAACAGCACATACGATGAGTATAAGCTCTTTTATATCGCGCAACCTCGACCCAAAGAAGCCTGGAGAACCGCAATCTGGGAAAGCCGACAACCCTATTACGCCTTGCGTCATAATTGCAACGATGTCGCCTATGACATCTTGCGGGCATACGGCGTCAACGAACTGCTCGATCCGGCAGGAGAACACGTACCCAATGACTGGTATGATGCCTTATCCGGACCAAGCTACAAGATTGCTGAACACCCGGTCATTCCAGTACGCCTGCACAAAATGTCACAGCGCGAACTGGCGACCAGTGAAATCC
>JBKPBA010000367.1:0-5934 GCA_046726675.1 Chloroflexota bacterium | reverse complement strand
GCCCTGAACCATTCCTTTCCGAAGCTTATCGCGTGCTCAAACCCTGCGGAAAGATACTCATTTCCGTGCCCTATTTTGGGCCGTTACGCGTCCTTAAAAGCCGCCTGTTCATGTATGATCGTAAGCCACCCCATCTCCCCTTTTTTCAGTATGGTTTTACCAGCAAAGAGTTTACAAACTTTCTTCAAAAAGCCGGATTCTCGATAGAAAAAGTCCAGGTTTTGTATCCTCATCGCCTTTTACTCGAAGAAATACCTTTATACCGTTGGATGTTCAATCGGCCATGGGGTCACCTTGTCAAGAGATGGGCAGAATCGTTGCTCCGGAATAGAGATGGGCATATGTTGCTGGTGGTTGGGAGTAAACGTAGATCTCGGTGAGCCTTGTCAGGGTATTTTTCTTTCCTTGAAGCCTCTATGTTTCCTGATTTGATTTGGGGGTAAGCGTGCTGAGCAAGAGTAAGATTTGATCTAGCTTTTTATCTTGCGCCTCAAAGCGGCTATTAACACGCTGTTCTAAACTCTCAAAACGGCTGTTCACACTCTGCTCTAGAGTATCAAATCGCTTTTCAAGGGTGCTTAAACGATGATCCATGCCGTACAATCGCCCTTCAAGAGCATCAAAGCGCCTGTCAAGGCTCATCACTCCAACTTGAATACTCTTGATATCTCTCTCTTGTCCTGAAGCAATACCAGGCAAGATTGTGATATTCTCCTCTAAAACGGTGATTTTCTCTTCCTGAGTCGGCATAGAAACCCGCCTTTCTGCTCAACGTCATATCTTCTGCTCGCAGTATACCATATACAGATCATCAACACACCCGAATCTGCTCCCATGCCCCCATTTTACCTATATCTTGAGTCAATCAATCCATATGACAAATGTCATCCTCAAATCATGATTGTCTTCACTACCCCCCTTCACTACCGTGCCCGTATGCTTGACCCAGAAGTGAGGAGTAAATTCACTAAACCGGACTCTTCATGATGTGCTAGTGCATGTTGTCATCAATAATATCCAGTAAAAAGGAAGAGAAAACATAGTCGAGGCGGCCCACATAGCCGAGCAGAAAGGCTGGCTCTGTGTTAAGCTTGCTCAAGCCTCAGGAGTCGCTCAGTGTTCAGATGACTGATCTTCTCTTACTCCGCCGGGCTGATGGATGCGTGATCCAGAAAGGCTCGCCCCTGCTCATTCGTACTGAAAGGGGAATCGACCGAGAACATGATGCGATCGGCCCCCATCACCTGCATGGCCAGCAACAGCGGTGGATCGGTGAAGAAGCTACTGGTCGTAATATGGAAGTGGTGCAAAAAGTACTCCGGCACAGGCTGCTGTAACTGCTTTACCATGGGTGTGAGCATGTCATTGATGCGTGAAAGCATAAACGGGATCATCTCTCCCATATGCACGATGATGATCTGTAAGGTTGGCAAGCGATCGAACACCCCGGCCAGGATCAGTCGCAGCGCGTGAATCCCCACCTCGGAGTGTCAGCCCCAGCCGGAAGTCGATAACACAAAGCCCACCGCCGTGACATAGTTCGGGATGTGCATAGGAACCTCCACAAATCATGCACTGTGAATAGATGCGGATAAGGGTTCGGGACTTCTGACAGTGCAGTGCTCAAATAGATTCATACGTGAACCCCTTTCTTTTCCATTTCAAATACACTCATTTGACTCTATTAAGCCACACCATCGAGGCGTAAGAACGGCCCAGCATGTCCAAAGGGAAAAAGCCCATCTAAAGGCGTCACTCCAAAACTCTAGACATTCAGCTCAAATTCTGGCATACTATAGAGCAATGCATCACATATGCAAAAAGCAATGATGGGGAAAAGTAAACGGGTGGAGAAACTACAGAGAGAAAGGGTCACCGGCTGCGAGCCCTTTCGTAGGACCACCAGTGGAAGTTCACCCCAGAGCTGGCTGTTGAGCAAAGAAATTTACTCCTGTGGGTAGACAGCCCCGGTTAGTCACCGTTACCCGACAAACCAAGTGGAACTTCAGTATAAGCATCTATTCCTCACCTTATCGTGAGTAATATCTTTCTATGCTGGTTCAAAATGGGTGGTACCACGGAGCTTGCTGGCAACTTCGTCCCTGTCGACGAACGTCTTGTCAGCTTTTTTGTTTCTCAAAAACAGGACTACGGAGAACGAAATCCTACAACAGGAGTGCAGAGGACAGAGTCCTTTGCCGGGGTGTGGGGCCGCGCATCTGGGGGATGCAACAGCGGGTCCCCACAAATTTCTTTTTTCTCTCGCCGCCGCAGGCGGCAAGAAAGGCAAATTCTCATGAGTAATATAGTGCAACAAGATATATTGCAACAACTGCAACAGCTACGACAAGACGCCCAAACCGCCCTGACCCAGGCCAACACCACAGAAGCAACCAGGGAATGGTATAGCGAATACCTGAGTCGTAAAGGCCGTTTGACCGGTATCTTACGTAACCTGGGTAGCCTCTCAGCCGAAGAGCGACCTCTGGTAGGTAAAGTTGCAAACGAAGTCAAGGCAATCCTGGAAAATGCATTGCAAGAGCGCCAAACAGCTATTGCCCAGGCCGAATTAGAGGCAGTTCGTCGTGCCGAAAGTGTTGACGTAACCCTCCCTGGCAGACCGCAAAATCTAGGCAAACTGCATATTACAACCCGCGCCTTGCGCGATATCTACGCCATTTTCACCGCCATGGGCTTCCAGATTTACGACAGCCCGGACGTAGAGACCGATGAATATAACTTCCAGTTGCTCAACATGCCTCCAGGCCACCCGGCCAGGGATATGTGGGATACCTTCTATACCACCACGCCCGGCTTAATCCTGCGAACGCACACCAGCCCTGGACAGATTCACGCCATGCGTGAATACGTGCCGGAACCCATTCGCGTCGTTCTCCCTGGCAAAGTCTACCGCTACGAGGCAGTAGACGCCTCTCACGAGTCCATGTTCTACCAGGTAGAAGGGCTGGCCATAGGAAAACATATCACCTTCAGCGACCTCAAAGGCGTGCTAGTTAACTTCGCCAATCAGATGTATGGCGAAGGTCGAGAGTCTCGTTTCCGTAAGAGCTACTTCCCTTTCACCGAACCGAGCGTGGAGATGGATATAGCCTGTATACTCTGCAACGGCAAAGGCTGCCCAGTCTGCAAGTACACTGGCTGGCTAGAAATGCTAGGTGCTGGCATGGTACACCCACGAGTGCTTGAATACGGCGGCTTCGATCCAACCAAGTTCAGCGGCTTCGCCTTCGGCATGGGTCCCGAACGCATAGCGTTACAGAAGTACAGCATCGACGACATTCGCTACTTCTACACCAACGACGTACGGCTCCTCGAACGAGTCTAATACCTCATTTTGGGGGTGCAGGGGGCGAAGCCCCCTGACGGGGTTCGGGGTGTCCCCGAATACATCAATCACTACCTCCTCGCCGCCAGCGGCGGCGAGTCAAAGAGCGCAGAAAATATAAGATATGAAACAATAGCTCTAAACTTGGAGAAATAAACAATGTTAATTCCCATCTCATGGTTAAAAGAATATGTAGACCTGAACCTGCCAACTAAACAACTGGCGGAGCGGCTTACACTGGCAGGCCTCGAAGTAGAAGGCATAGAAAACTCCGCCGATTGGTGGGACCCGGAGCTTATCATAGTGGGTCAAATTGCTGCCGTAAAAGCCCACCCCAACGCCGACAGGTTAGTGCTTGTCGACGTCGATTACGGCGCCTCACAGACCGAACAAGTTGTCACAGGTGCGCCCAACCTGTTTCTGTACAAAGATCAACAACCTTTGCCTGTGCTCAAGGTAGCATTTGCCCGTGCTGGTGCTATATTGATCGATGCCTACAGTGACGAGCAGCCCCGACCCAAAAAGAAGCTCAGGCCCTCGAAGATTCGCGGTATCCCTTCAAACGGCATGGTTTGTTCTGAGCGAGAACTGGGCCTGAGTGAAGAACATGAAGGAATCTTGATCCTGCCGGAAGATGCTCCACTTGGCATGCCCCTGCGCGACTACCTGGGCGATGAAGTGCTGGTGCTCAGTCTGACAGTCGATATGGCTCGCTGTCTCAGCATGATCGGTGTGGCGCGAGAAGTGGCTGCTTTGACGAATAGCGCGTTACACCTTCCACCCGATGATGTTCTCTCCAGTAATGTAGGAGCACCCCTTGTGGGTGCCCTGCATGTGGGTGCACTTGGTCAAGCTCAGGATTACGTGGCCGTAGAGATTGACGACCCTGATCTGTGCAATCGCTACACCGGTATGATGATCAAAGACCTGCAGATCGGCGAGTCGCCCAAATGGATGCAGGATCGCTTAATAAAAGCGGGTATGCGCCCTATCAGTAACGTTGTAGATATCACCAACTACGTCATGCTCGAATGGGGTCAACCTTTGCATGCATTCGATCACGATCTACTTGTCAAACGAGCTGAAAAAGCAGGCAGTTCTAAACCAACTATTATAGTGCGTCGAGCAAAACCGGGTGAGAAGATGACCACTCTCGACGGAGTTAAGCGAGAGCTCGATGAATCCATGCTGCTAATCACTGATACGCTTGGCCCCATTGCTATAGGTGGTGTTATGGGCGGCGCTGACACTGAAGTCCACGAGGGCACGCGTAACATACTGCTCGAAGCAGCCACCTTCGACGGCATCAACAACCGTCGTACTTCTCAAAAACTGAAGTTGCACAGTGAGGCCAGCCAGCGCTTCACACGAGGAGTGCCAGCCACGCTCAATGCTATTGCCGCCCGTCGTGCTGCCAATCTTATGCGCGCCTACGCAGGCGGTCACATTGTGCCAGGCATGGTAGACAACTACCCTGTGCCACAAGAAGTGCGCGTTGTCTATACAACCGAGAGTGACATGCATCGTATCCTGGGCATGGATGTCAGGCTACCTGAAATTGCCGCCGGGCTGCAGCGCCTGGATTTCGTTACCGAACCGGTCGCTGCTCTTCCTGCACCACGCTCAGAACTCGGTAATGCTGCTTTCGGATTGCACATGAAACCCGGTGAGCAGCTCTTACACTGCGTAGCTCCCTGGCACCGGCTGGATATTCAGGTGCCTGCTGATCTAACCGAAGAGGTGGCCCGCATCATCGGTTATGAACGTATTGATACCACGCTGATGGATGACGTACTACCTCCGCAGCGACGCAATCTTAAACTTGAGACCGAAGAGAAGATTCGCGATATCCTGGTAGGCTGCGGGCTACAAGAGATCATCAGCTATTCGCTCACTACAGTGGAGAGCCACGACAGGGTGATGCGTGTACCTCTGGGATCGGGTGAAGAGCATGTACCGTTCATCAAGCTGCTCAATCCACTCTCGACTAGACGCAATGTAATGCGCCGCGACATGCTTGTCAGCGCGCTGGAGAACCTGGCCTACAATTACCGTTACACTCAGCGTTATGCCGTTTTCGAGATCGGCAGGGTCTACCAGCCAGAAAATGGTGATGGTGTGCGTCCCCAGGAAGACCCGCGCCTGTGCATCCTGTTGACAGGTCCACGCCGTTCATCCAGTCTCTACCCGGACCCGGCGGGCGCAGAGAATTTCGACTTCTTCGACCTGAAAGGCATCATAGAGACGTTGTTGCAGCGCCTTGGTTTCACCGATAGGGATGTTGAGTATATCCCCGAGCGCAACCCGGCGTACACTTCAGCATGCGCGTGGATCAAGCTGCAAGGTGGATCGCTTGGCATCATGGGAGAGGTTGACCCTCAGGTGCTGCTCAACTTCGAGATTCCCGCAGGGATGGGTGTCTATGCGGCACAAATGCATATCAATCCGCTTATCAAGCCCAGCTGGCAGCTACTAGCGGTGGCTCCTATCAGCGACTATCCGCCAGTTGTAGAAGATCTGGCATTTGTCGTACCCGAAGAGGTCACCGCCGCCCAACTACTCGAAGCCATTCGCAAGGGAGGTGGCTC